>CAYVPZ010000074.1:0-11735 GCA_964453955.1 uncultured Solibacteraceae bacterium
TTCCGTGGATGATCTCGGGGGAGGTGGCCATGGAGCCGCACTCGCGGATGGATCGTGCTTCCGATCGTTCGGGTGCACTTCGTCGTGTCCTATCACCATTCAGAGTGAACGCCGCGTCATCCCTTTGGTGGCGCGGCGTTTTTGTTTCCTGACTCATGGCTGCCTGCGAGGCGGTGCTGTTCGACTTCGACGGCGTTCTGGTGGACAGCGAACCCATCCACTTCCGCTGCTGGCGCGACCTTGTGGAGCCCCTCGGCATCGCCATCGACTGGCCAACCTATAGCGATACTTACATTGGTGTCTCCACCAGACAGATGCTGCGGGACTTCTGCGATCAGGTCTCGAGCCGAACCACGCTTGAGCAATTGCTCGCGCTCATCCCGCGAAAGCGCCAGATGTTCGTCGAACTCATGTGCCGCGAGCTGCCTTTCGCCGTCGACTGCCGCGCCATGCTGGCAGCGTTGTCGGATCTGCGTCTGGGTGTGGTAACGTCCAGCAACCGGCTTGAGGTGGAACCGGTGCTGGAGGCGGCGGGGATTCGGGATTGCTTCGAGGTTGTCGTGTGCGGCGGCGACGTCACCCGCCATAAGCCGTGGCCCGACCCGTACCTCCACGCGACCGGGCTGCTGAATGTACCCAGCGTTCTGGCGGTGGAGGATTCCGATGTCGGCGTGGAGAGCGCCCAGGCCGCCGGGCTGGAGGTGATCCGGGTCGGGAACCCTGCGGACGTGTGGCCTGCGCTGCGTGCGCGCTTATTCCGATAACGAATATTATGTCAAAATCCTGGGTAGTGGGTCAGTTTCAAATTCACACACCTTGACAGGCGGTGTGGAGGGTGAAACCGGCTCCGGGAGGCGCGATTGAATCGCCCTCCCCCAACCAAACCTTTTCGGCCACCGGTCAAGCATAAGGTGTATCCTTGGGAGGTCGGTCCCAAGGAGTGTGAAATGACAATTGCGGCAGCCTTCGTTACCACGGAAGGAGTCCTGCTGTGTACCGATCAGCAGATTACAGCGGGAGCTTCAAAGCTGGAGGGAAACAAGATTGCCAACTTCGAGGCGACTTGGGGCAATGTCGTGATGGCGTTCGCCGGTAATGTCGATCAGGCGGCGGGAGCATTCCAGTTTTGCGAGCGCGTTAGAGAATCTGTCAAGGCTGATCCTATTCAAGGACTAGATGACATTCTGGCCCAGCGTTATCGCGATCACGTATTTGCTCATCCGAAGTATGCCACCGGATTCTACGATTACGTGTTGTTCGTTGCCATTCAGCTACGGGGTGGCGACAGAGCGCGGCTATACCGCGCGACTGATGCTGAATTCAGGGAGATAGTCACATTCGACTGTGCCGGGGCCGGAGAAGATGCAGCGCGTGACCTCCTGCGTTATCTGTACAGCACGAACGGGGATTTCAAGTGGGGCGTTGCGTTGGCTGCGTATGTCGTTTCTCACGTTGGGCAACGTGTGCAGTACTGTGGCGGCCATCCTGCCGTGGGGCTGTTGCGTCACGATGGTAGAGTCGATCCTGAACAGATCAAAGCGTTGCACCGTCTATCGCTTCATATTGAGAACGTGGGTAATTGGTTTGTTTGGGAATGCCAGAAGTTTCTGTTGCATCACGCGTTAGGCACCCCCGACAGATTTGGCCGGTGTGAAGAGGCTCTTACAGTTCGCGCCGAACGAGTTCGCGGACTTTGGGATTCTCTAAAGACATTAGATCCAACATGTCCTGAAGTTCCCACACCCGATCAGTCACCCCTGCCGCCATGGCCGGAGTTACCCGGAGAGTCTGATGAATTCTGACGAAGTTGTACCACATGTAGTGAATGGCGATGGACGCCACGTGATTCTCGATCTTTTTCGAGAAGGCGTTGGTGAGCCTGGTGAAGCGGCGCATCTGCATACGCATGGTGAGGTTCTGGCGCTCGATGTAGCTGGTGCTGATGTGCTTCGGATCGGGATTGCCGATCTTCGGTTTCTTCTCGCAGCCGATGCACGCCGGTGGAGAGAAACGCCTGTCAGGTCCACCGGGCGCTGCTCCGGTCGGCTCGCTGCCATAGAGCTTCATCAGCACGGCGTAGTCCACGTCACCCTCAAACGCTTCGTTGATCGCGAACAGATAGAGCCGGTTGCCGTCCGTTGTGAGTTGAACGCGGTTCGCAAGTCGGCCTTCAAGGTCCATCACGAAGTGCCGCGCCGTGGACCAGTCACGGCCACCGACGCACCAGGATGTCACCAGCTTCGTATCGGCGTCCATCGCTACCCACGTCCAAACGTCGCCCGCGTGAGGCTCCCGCGCGGCCACTTTCGCCGTCACGTTCTTTTGCTTCGCCCCGACGAACGACCAGATTTCATCGCACTGAATCCGCTTGCACGGCAGGTTCACCAGGGTACGGTTCAGGTACTCGGAACAGGCCGCGCCAAGCTCAACCAGCAGCTTCGCAATGGTGTTCTTGGCAACCCCGGTCATGCGAACGGTCGCACGAATCGAGTTTCCTTCCACCAAAGCGCTAACCACTTGGATTTGCTTGGCCTTGTCTAACCTGTTCATGTATCCATTGTTACACCGGTCAAGCAAAGAGTCAAGTAGAAAATGGACACGTCAACCGTGGCTGTCACTATTCCGTGGACTGATGATCCAGTGGAGAATCGAAAGAACATCGAAGCGGCGATGGCCGCAGGAGAGACGGAAATAAACGCCGAGTTGGACGACAACGGGGAGCCTAGAAAGTACCGGGTGGATCGGATTCCGGTTCCCGTGCCAGTGTCTCTAGGATCACATCGTTAATGTGCCCACAACTTGCACATTTGACTTCGATTTCCATATGTCCGCCAATCCCGGCAGATTTGTACGCAGCCAGCGTTTCGGCGGATGCAAGCGGCGCTCCGCACTTGACGCAGTTTTCTTGCCCCCGAATCGGGATCACAGTTTCTTCTCCCAGCGTTTCGCAGCGGCTTTCGCCGCAATCGCGGAGCGCTTCTTCGGCGACAGGGCAGCAGCGCGAGCCGCGCCACCCTTCAGACCGCCCAGCCGACCGAGGGCGACGGCGGCGGGGTTCTTGGGCTTCACTTCAGGCGGGGCACTTTTCTCGGCTTCGCCAATGGATTCGAGGAAAACGCGATGGGCCAACTCGTTCGGATCGCGCGGGCGGGTTTTTGAGCGCTCAGGCATGACACTTTCAGTATGGCAAGAGGGGAGACGATGTCAACGGCAACAAATTTCAAACTGACCCACTACCAAATCCGGGGGTAGTGGCGCAATTTGCTTTTCTGCAGTGGCCGTGAGTCCGCCAAGCGATCAGATTGGCTTGGCTCTCCAACCTCATACAGGCAGAGGTTTCGTTCCCCGATACCGAGAGAGGGCCAGTTTGCACGCCAATTCGCTATGTGAGCAGACCTGAAATGCTCGTCGAGCGCCGCCCGATCCATCCAGCGTTCCTTTACATGGATGAGGCCTGCATCAAGGACGTCCTCGGCATATGAATACTCCACGCATCCAGTCTCTGCTCTGCTGGCCTCGACCATGGGTTCCATAATTAGTCGCGCTTCGTCCAACATACCCGCAGGAAGCCTAATAGTACCGACGATCAAGAGCATTTGATATCCTTCAGTCTACAAAGGATAAGTTCGATCAGCTCGGCGACAACGGCATCGGGCAATTCGTCGTGGGTCAGGCTTTCGCATAAGGCGGTGAGATCGAGCAATCGCGCAAGCTGGCGCCAGTTCCCCGGCAACGTCCCACCGGCACTCCGATAACCCTCCGAGAAATGCGGCTCGGCAACCGGACGCGAGGCCCGCTCGTAGCGAAGAAAGTGGCCAAGGTCGGCCAGCGGGCAGCCGGACACCGCGAATTCCCAGTCAAGAACCGCCGACACGCTCCATGTCGCACCCACCCTGCGCACCAGCACGTTCCGTTTGCCGAAATCGCCGTGAACCAGGCGTGCCTCATCGCCGAGACTCCCAATTTCTGGCACCCACGACCAAACCAGTCCATGGACTTGATCGCGCAAAGCCACCTGCATGCGCGCCCGCAGGTTCGCCGACGCCAGGCATAAGTCGACAAAACGCGGCAACGGGTCGGCTGCGTCCAACAGCGGCGCCGCGACACTCGGTCCGGGGGCCAGCCATCCGGCTTTCTGAAAGGTGGTGCGGCCTATGGAGGCCAACGTTTCACCCACGGAGCGTGCCGCCTGCGCAATCGCCGCGGCATCGCCCGTGCGCTTCAGCTCCCGGAAGCTGATTCCATCCATATGACGCATAAGGGCAAACGGAGGAACGTCCTGCCAGCCCCGCGGCTCCGCGTGAATTACCTCCGGAACCGGAACCGACGCCGCGAGCAGCCCGATCAGGTCCACTTCTTTCTGGCATATCGAGGCGTCGTGCTCGTAGATGCGCAGCACAATCAGCCTAGGCGCGGAATCGAGCCGGACCCTGAAATTCGCGTTGCGCCAGCCATCGGCCAGCGGCTGCACGTCAAGCACCCGGCTGTGCGGAAAGGCGGTATGAACCACGCGCTCGAGGAGCCCAGCGGGCAGCGTGCGGCGCGGCTCCGCCCGCACCCAGCGCGCCTCCTCCGGAGCGCGAGCAATCATCGCACGGTGAGGTCAGCGTGCAACGGCACGTTGGCGGATGAGTCGCCCACGTACACGGTGAACTTCCCCGGATCCACCTTCCAGTTCTTGCCGACGACATCCCAGTACGCCAGCGCGCGGTGGTCCAGCGCGACCGAAACCCGCCGGCTTTCCCCCGGTTGCAATTCTACCCGGATAAAATTCTTCAGCTCCTTTACCGGGCGTGGGACGGTGGCCGACGGGTCGCCCACATAGACCTGCGCCACTTCCACACCGGCTCGCTTGCCCGTGTTCTTCACGTCGAAGCTGACCGTGAACGGTTCGGCCGCACTGACGCTCAGATTGCTGAAGGCGAATGTCGTATAGGAAAGGCCGAATCCGAACGGAAACAGCGGTTTCGTATCGCTCCGGTCGTAGTGGCGATAGCCGACGAAAATCCCCTCGTTGTAGTGGATGTCCTTCGTGCCGGGGGTAGGGTAGTAGTTCTTAAAGGTCGGGTTATCTTCAATATGCCGCTCATAGCTAATGGGAAGCTTTCCACCTGGATTTACCTGGCCGAGCAGGATCGCGGCCACTGCCCTGCCCCCCTCCTGGCCGGCATACCAGGTCTGCAGGAACGCGGGCGTGCGGTCGAGCCATTGATGCGTGTCCACGCTGCCGCCGGAGGTTACCAGCACGATGGTTCGGGGATTGGCGTCGAGAATCGCCCTGATCAGCTCATCCTGGCCGGTGGGCAGTTGCCAAAGGCGGTCCTGTCCTTCGGATTCGGTTTCGGGTGAGAACCCGGCGCACAACACAACCACGTCGGCCCGGGCGGCCAGCTTCACGGCCTGGGGGTCGAGAAGATCCTCGACGGCGATAGCGCCGAACCCCAGCGTAATACCTTCGATCCAGGGGATGTATTCGAGCTTGATGGCCACCGGCCGGCCCGCCGGGACATCTACATCCACGGCGTGTGGAACTTGTCCTTCCGGTGAAGATTCTTCAAAAACCAGTGAATTGTTCAAGTAAAGCTTGTAGCCATCGCGGCCCATGCCGGCGAGGATAAAGCGCTGCTTGCCCGGCTTCTTTGGGGTGTAGTAGCCGGTCCAGCGGATACCCTTGATGGTGGGCGGCGGGCCCTCGCGCCATGGGCCAAACCCGCTAACCCCGGACACGGTCGACACCTTATCGGGGGCGGCGGTGAAATCGCCGCTGGCGAACTCTTCCTGCTTCAGGCCGGCTTCCGTGCCCTCGGCGTCGGTTGAGAACGCCGAGCCATCGCCGAACACGTCTTCTATTTCCTTCAGGCCGCGGTTGTAAGTGACCGTGACGTTCGTATCAGCCAGCGCATCGCTCAGGCCGGTGAGAATGCTCACGGGATTGAAAGCGGTTACGTCGGCGCTTCCCCCGGCCGTGACCACCGCCGGCCAGGCATTGGGACCGATCACCGCGATGGTGTGAAGTTTGTGCGCGTCGAGCGGGAGCAGGTTGCCCTCGTTCTTGAGCAGCACAGCGGCTTTCTCGGCGGACTCGAGCGCAATCGCGCGGCCCTGCTGATTGTAGATGGAAATGTCGAGGTCGGTCTGATCGCGGTCGACGAGGCCGAATTCCAGGGCCGTGCGCAGAATGCGGCGCACCTTATCGTCGATGGTGGCCTCGGAGACCTTCCCTTCCCGGACCGCTGGAAGAAGCGTCTCGCGGTTCATGAACTTGCCGCTGGGCATTTCGAGATCGAGGCCGCCGTTGGCCGCGGCCACGCCATCGTAGGTGGAGCCCCAGTCCGACATCAGAATGCCTCGGAATCCCCACTCCTTCTTTAGAACCTGCTTGTTGAGGAAGCTGTTCTGGGTAGCGTGTTCGCCGTTCAGGAAATTATAGGAGTCCATGACCGCGCCGACGTGCCCTTCCTTGACGGCGGCCTCGAAGGCGGGGGAATAGATTTCGCGCAGCGTGCGCTCGTCGACGACGGAGTTGGAGTTGTGGCGGTCGAACTCGGAGTTGTTGGCGGCGAAGTGCTTCACCGTGGCGATGACGCCCTGACTTTGCACGCCCTGAATGTAGGCGCTGGCGATGCGTCCGGCCAGATACGGGTCTTCGCCCATGTATTCGAAGTTTCGGCCGTTCATGGGCGCGCGGTAGATGTTCACGCCCGGCCCGAGCAGAAAGCTGACGCCGCGGGCGCGCGCGTCCTGGCCGAGGCCGGTTCCGACACGTTTGGCCAGCTCGGTGTCCCAGGAAGCGGCCAGGCCGATGCCCGCGGCATAGCCGGTGGTGGGTCCCCAGGTGCGCACACCCATGGGGCCGTCGGACATTTTGAGGCGCGGCAGCCCGATGGCCGGCTCCGCCCGGATGAACATCTCGTTTTCCCCGCCGATCAGGTCGATTTTCTGCTCGAGGGTCAGCTTGCCGAGCATGGTTTCGACACGGCGGTCGATGGCCGAATTGTCCTGCGCCGATGCCGGAGGCATCAGGGCGAGACCGACGGGAATGAGAAAGAGGAAGGAGATCGGAGAATGTGGCAATGTCGCAATCATGGCGATTAGTCTTTGCTGAGAAGTGTACCAGACGGGTGATGGGAGGCTTTTATTAGCGGGTGATATGCCCCACCTGTGGGCCGTCCTTCATCGACAGATCAACTAGTTACGGACCCTTCAGGCTCGGCCATCCACCTGCACTAGGGTCTTTTCAAGCAGAGGGGGTTGGGAACTGGTGTTGCGGTGTCGAACCGGCGTGCTGATGGGCGCTGTTGTGCTGGTGCTTGCCGCCGAGCGGCCGGCGGCGATCACGGTGGACTATCCGCTGGAGGGATCCGTTTTCCCGCCGGACATCACCGCCCCCACTTTCCTGTGGCGCGACCCCGACCCGAACGCCGCCGAGTGGCGGATCGAGGTGGAGTTCGCGGACGGGTCCGCGCCGATTCGGGTGCAGTCGCGGGGCCCGCTGCTGCGCGTGGGCGAGATTGACCCGCGGGCCGTTGGGGACACCAACAAGCTTCCCGAGCTGACCCCGGAACAGGCCGCCTCCCATACGTGGCAGCCGGATACTTCCATCTGGGCGGAAATGAAGCGGCACTCGGTGGCGGGTGCCACGATTACAATCTCCGGCCCTGTTTCGAGCGGCCGCGTGCACATCCAGACCTCGCGGGATCCGGTGGGGGCGCCCATCTTCTACCGCGACGTGCCGCTGATGCCGTCGGAGACCGAGAAGGGCGTGATCAAGCCTCTGAGCGCCAATGCCGTCCCCCTGATTGCGTGGCGGTTGCGCAGCATCGCCAGCACGCAAAGCCGGGTGGTGCTGACGGGCATGCGCACATGCGCCAACTGTCACTCGTTTTCGCTGGACGGGAAGACGCTGGGCATGGATCTGGACGGGCCCAAGAACGACAAAGGGCTTTATGCGCTGGCTGCGGTAAGGCCGCGGATGTCCATTCGCACCGAGGACATGATCTCGTGGAAGCCGCCCTACGAGGAGGAGACGGCAAGGGACCGGGTGGGCTTTATGTCGCAGGTGTCGCCCGAGGGTCAGTATGTGCTGACCCGCCTCAGCGGGCCGGGGGCCACACTGAACAGCACCTACTACGTGACCAATTTCAAGGACTACCGGTTTTTGCAGGTTTTCTATCCGACGCGCGGCATTCTGGTGTGGTACGACCGCGCCAGCGGCAAGGCGCAGCCGCTTCCGGGCGCCGATGACCCGCGCTACGCGCAGAGCGACGGGGTGTGGAGTCCGGATAGCCGGGACATCGTGTTCGCTCGCGCGGATGCGAAGGACCCCTATACGCCGGGCGCGCCGCTGGCCCTTTTCGCCAACGATCCGAACGAGACCCAGATCCAGTACGACCTCTATCGGATTCCGTTCAACGGGGGGCGCGGCGGAACGCCGGAGTTGATTGCCGGGGCGTCGCGCAATGGCATGAGCAACACCTTCCCCAAGGTCTCGCCCGATGGACGCTGGATCGTTTTTGTGGAATGCCGCAACGGGCAGTTGATGCGCCCGGACAGCCAGCTCTATATCGTGCCGGTGGGCGGAGGCGTGGCCCGGCGGATGCGTTGCAACACATCGCGGATGAACTCGTGGCACAGCTTTTCGCCGAATGGGCGGTGGCTGGTGTTTTCGTCGAAGAGCCGGTCGCCGTACACGCAGATGTTTTTGACGCACATCGACGAGGACGGCAACGACAGCCCGGCGATCCTGATTGAGAACGCGACCGCGGCGAACCGGGCGGTGAATATTCCCGAGTTCGTGAATATTCCAGCGGACGGCCTGATGAAAATCGATGTGCCGGCCGTGGATTTCTACCGCCAGTTCGACGTCGCTTTCGCGTTGTCGGAGAAGCGCGAGTACGCGGCGGCCATCCCGGAATGGGAGAAGGCCCTGCAACTCGATCCGCAGGATGCCCGCTCGCACGTGAATCTGGGGATTGCGCTGGCGGGAACCGGCCATGCGGACGCGGCGATCGCCCATTATCAAAAGGCCGCGGAGATTGAACCCGGGAATCCGGCGGTGTTCAGCCGCATGGGCGCTGCCCTGCTGGCCATGAAAAAGCCCGATCAGGCCGTTCCCGTTTTCCAGAAGGCCGTGCAGCTTGAGCCGCGCGATCCGCAGCAGGCGGGCGGGCTGGGGCTCGCGCTGATGCAGTCGGGCCGGGCGGGGGAAGCGATTCCCTGGTTTGAGAAGGCCATCGAGCTCAATCCGAAAGACGCGGGCGCGGAGTCGAATCTGGCCATCGCGCTGTCGTCGCAGGGCCGGCAGGACGAGGCCATCGCGCACATGCAGCGGGCCGCGGAACTGATGCCGCGGGAGCCGGGCTTTCAAAGCAACCTGGGGGCGGCGCTGGCCGCGCTGGGGAGTTTGGAGGAAGCGATCGCGCATTTCCGGACGGCGCTGGAGATGCGGCCCGACGATGCCACCACGCACGTGAATCTGGCCATGGCGCTGGCCACCACCGGGAAGGTGGATGAGGCGATCACGCACCTGGACCAGGCCGCGCGGCTGGAGCCGGACGACGCCGGCGTGCAGACAAATCTGGGGGCGGCGCTGGCTTTGCGGGGCCGGGTGAGTGAAGCGATTCCGCATTTGCAGAAGGCTCTGCAGGTTGCGCCGGATTCGGCCGAGGCGCACTATCACATGGGCGTTGCCGATTCCATGCAGGGGAAAATGGCGGAGGCCGTCGGCGAATGGCGCAAGGCGATCGGCATTGAGCCGGATAACGTGGTGGCGTTGAACCGGCTGGCGCAGGCGCTTTCCACCAGCGGCGAGGCGTCTCTGCGAAACGGGGCGGAGGCGGTTGAGCTGGCCCAGCGGGCGGTGAATCTGGCGGGCGGGCTGGACGCCGCGCTGCTGGATACCCTGGCAGCTGCTTATGCCGAGGCGGGCCGGTTCGAGGAAGCGGTGGGAACGGCGCGGCGGGCTTTGGATATGGCCACGCAACATGGGCAGCAACGGCTGGCGGAAGGGCTGCGGGCCAGGATCGCGCTGTACGAAGCGCGGACTCCGTTTCGGGTGAATTGATGAGAATGAGGGCGCGGTCGCTCCGGCACTGGGTGGAGGGCGGCTTTCCTGCCTTGTGGGGCAGGATTCTATCCTGCGCGCGGGTTTGTAACCCGCGCACTGCGCCGATTGGAAATCGGCGCGCAGGTTGCACACCTGCCCCACCAGGCAGCAGAGCAACCGAGGGGCTGGGCGGCCTTGACCCTGGCGAAGACAAGTGCAGACCTTATCCGCGCGGCCAGGGGCGAAGATCAGAGCAGACCTTATCGAGGGACAGGGCCGCCCATCTGGAACTACCGGGGTCGAGGCGCCTACTACGGCTTCGCCCTGGTCAAGGCCGCCGCAGGCTGAGAGCCTGCCCCACTTTGTTGGTTCTCGCCGTTATCCTGACCGCGGCGCCGCCGGCGGGGATCACCATCGACTATCCTGCCGAGGGGTCCATCTTCCCGCCGGACATCGCTGCCCCAACCTTTCTCTGGCGCGATGCGAACCCGAATGCGAGCCGGTGGCGGATCGAGGTCCGGTTTGGCGATGGCGCGAAGGCGATTGAGGTGGAGGCGCCGGGTGCGCTGATGAAGGTGGGCGAAATCGATCCGCGCGCCGTCGGGGAGACCAATAAGCTTCCCGAGCTGACCCCGGAACAGGCCGCCGACCATACCTGGCAACCCGATGCCGCCACCTGGGCAGAGATGAAACGGCATTCGGTAGCTGGTGCGACGGTTATCATTTCCGGCGCTGTTTCGAGCGGCCGCGTGCACATCGAGACCTCACGGGACCCAGTGGGCGCGCCGATCTTCTACCGCGACGTGCCGTTGATGCCGTCGCAAGGGGCGAAAGGGGTGATCAAGCCGCTGGCCACCAGTGGCCTGCCCATGATCGCGTGGCGGCTGCGCAATATCAGCCAGCCGCGCAGCCGCGTGGTGCTCACCGGGATGCACACGTGCGCCAACTGCCACTCGTTTTCGCTGGACGGAAAAACCATGGGGATGGATCTGGACGGGCCGGAGAACGACAAGGGGTTGTATGGAGTGGCCCCGGTCAGGGCACGAATATCCATTGGCAACGCCGACGTGATCTCGTGGAGGCCGCGCTACGAGCAGCAAACCACGCCGGACCGCCTGGGTTTCATGTCGCAGGTGTCGCCGGACGGCCGGTACGTTCTGACGCGCCTGAACGGGCCGGGGGTGGCGCTCAGCGGCACCTACTACGTGACCAATTTCAAGGATTACCGGTTTCTGCAGGTGTTCTATCCGACGCGCGGCATTCTGGTGTCGTACGACCGCGCCCGGGGCAAAGCGACGCCGCTTCCCGGCGCCGACGACCAGCGCTATGCGCAGACCGATGGGGTGTGGAGTCCGGACAGCCGGTACGTGGTGTTCGCGCGCGCGGAGGCGAAGGACCCCTACGCGCCGGGAGCGCCGCTGGCGGAGTTTGCCAACGATCCGAACGAGACGCGGATCCAGTACGACCTTTACCGCGCGCCGTTCCGCGGGGGCCTGGGCGGCGAGGCCGAACCGATCGCCGGGGCGTCCGGGAACGGCATGAGCAATACGTTTCCCAAGGTTTCGCCGGACGGCCGCTGGATCGTTTTCGTCGAGTGCCGCAACGGGCAGTTGATGCGCCCGGACAGCCAGCTCTACATCGTGCCGGCGGCGGGCGGCACGGCGCGGCGGATGCGCTGCAATACGCCGCT
>CAYVPZ010000075.1:0-11726 GCA_964453955.1 uncultured Solibacteraceae bacterium
TCAACATCATTCCGCTGGTGGACGTGGTGCTGGTGCTGCTGATCATCTTCATGCTGACCGCGCACGTGATGGAGTTCGGGCTGGAAGTGGACGTGCCGAAAGTGAGCCAGAACCGCACCACCACGCGGGAGATGCCGGTGATCTCGGTAACGCGGGACGGCAACACCTATTTGAACGACAAGCCGGTGAACATCCACGCCATCGGCGAGGCCGTCCACGGCCGTTTCGGAAACGCCAGCGAGGTGTACATCAAGGCCGACCGGGGGGTGGTGTGGGACGTGCTGGCGCAGGTGGTGAGCGCCTGCGGCGACGCGAAGCTGAAAGTGAACATGGTCACGCAACCGGAGGATCTGGCCGGAAAGAAGTAAGGCCGATGACACCGCGATGCCGCACGCCGACATACTGGACCAGGACGAATCGCTGCGAAGGCCGCTGATCGCGTCGGCGGTATTTCATGTGAGCTTTCTGGCGCTGGCCGCCGTCTATACGATGTGGATGGCGCGGGTGAGCCATGAGAGCTGGGGCAGCAATGTGGCCGGCGGCGGGGCGGTGGAGGTGAGCGCGGTCAAGACCATTCCGATTCCCGGGAAGACTGGTCCGCTGAACCCGCTGGCCCACGACACCGAATCGCAGGTTCCCGAGCCTCCTGCCGAGAAGAAGCCGGAGAAGCGCGCGGACAAACCGGATCTGGCGGCGATTCCGCTGTGGCGCGACAAGCCCATGCGCGAACAGCCGCAGACGGTGGCGCGGCGCAACCTGCCGCCGCAGCAGTGGCGCGACAACCAGCTCTACAGCGTGGAGGGCCAGGCAGCCGCCAGCCCCATGTACAGCATGCCGCACGGCGGCGGCAGCATCGGGGTGGGACCGGGCGTGTTCGGACAGCAGTACGGCGCCTACGCCAGCGTCATCATCCAGCGGATCGCGGAGAAATGGCTGACCGCGAATCTCGATTCGCGCGCGCAACGCACGCCCGCGGTGGTGAGTTTCGACATCCGGCGCGACGGGTCGGTGAGCACGCCCACCGTCATGCAAAGCAGCGGGAACTATAACATCGACGTTTCGGCGCAACGCGCGGTAATCATGGCGGCCCCGTTCCCTCCGCTGCCGCCGCAATATAACCGCGCCGCCGCCAGCGTGGAGATCCATTTCAACCTGCGATGAAACCATACCTCGTCATACTCTCGATCCTGGCCGCGGCCGCCGCCCCGGGGGCGCTCCTGCGCGGACAGCAGACGGATATCAACGGCACGGTGGAGAAGAACGCCGGCAAGGCCTCCATCGCCATTCCCGACTTCCGCGGCGCGGGCGAAGCGCAGACCCTCATGAACACGTTCAACGCGACGCTGTTCAGCGAAGTGCAGAATTCGGGCATCTTCCGCATGGTGCCCAAAACCGTGATGCCGCTGCAGATTCCTCAGCAACCGAGCGACTTCAAACGGCCGCCGCAGCCGGGCGCGGCGGGCAACGGCTATTACTTGTCCGACTGGTCCGGCCCGCCGGCCAACTCCGCCTATCTCGCTTTCGGCTACACCGCGGCGCAGAACGGGCAGATTGTGCTGTACGGCTGGCTGTACAACGTGCAGCAAGCGGACCCGGGCTCCGCGCAGGTGCTGGGCAAAGTGTACAACGGCACGCTGGATGAAGACGGCGCAAAGAAGGTGGCCCAGCAGTTCGCGGCGGACATCCTCAAGCAGTTCGGCGGCGTGAGCCTGATGGGGACGAAGATCTACTTCGTGTCGGATCGCACCGGCAACAAGGAGATCTGGTCGATGGATTACGACGGCGCGAACCAGAAGCAGTTCACGCACTATGGCTCCATCTCCACGTTCCCCTGCGTGTCGCCGGACGGGACCAAGATCGCCTTCACCAGCTATCTGCACGGGCAGCCGGAGATTGTGTTGCACTCGCTGGTGAGCGGGCGGAAGCTGCCCTATTACAACCAGCACGCGTCCATGAACGCGGCGTCTGATTTCACCACCGACAGCGAGCACCTGCTGATCTACTCGACGGCGGCGGCGGGCTATTCGCAGATCTTCCAGACGAACGTGGACGGCGGGAACCTGCAGCGCATGACCTTCGCCAATTCCATC
Source organism: uncultured Solibacteraceae bacterium (assembly GCA_964453955.1). GTDB lineage: Bacteria > Acidobacteriota > Terriglobia > Bryobacterales > Bryobacteraceae > CAWACP01. Next base: position 2,091 of record CAYVPZ010000075.1, read on the forward strand.
GCCGTGGAACCGAAGATGAACCCCAAAACGGGGTCCACGATTGTCTTCGTATCGGACCGCTCGGGTCTGCCGCAAATATATACAATGAGTGTGGACGGCGTGAACGTAGCGCGTTTGACCAACGGCGAAGGCGAAGCGGTGAATCCATCGTGGTCGCCCGACGGCCAGCACATTGCGTTCGCGTGGACCAAAGGCTTCGCTCCCGGTAATTACAACATCTTCGTCATGGATGTGGCCACGCGAGACATCACCCAGCTCACGCACGAAGAAGGACGGAACGAGAACCCGAGCTGGGCTCCCGATGGCGCACATATTGTCTACTCGTCGCGGCAGGGCCGGAAGACGCAAATCTGGACCATGCTGGCGAACGGCACCGGCAAGCGGCAGTTGACCACGGTGGGCAATAATGAGAAGCCGGTGTGGAGCCGGGGAAGCTACTGAAAAAATTTCATTTGGCGTACCAGAGGAGAGAATAGATGAACCGCAATTTGAAAATGCAGGTTGTCAGGATGGGCGCGGTGCTACTGGCACTGTCGCTTCTGATCTTCGCGGTGGGTTGCAAGAAGAAGGTTCCGCCGCCACCACCACCGCCGCAGCCGGTGCCGATTCAGCAAACAGTGGCTCCGCCGAAGGCGATCATCAACAGCTTCACCGTTGAGCCGTCCACCATCGAGAAGGGCGGGTCCGCCACGTTGCGCTGGTCCATCAGCAACGCCAACGACATGGCCATCGATCAGGGCGTGGGCGCGGTGCAGAGCCAGGGATCGCGCCAGGTGTTCCCCAGCGCCACCACCACATATACGCTTTCGGCGCGCGGGCCGGGCGGGGACGATTCAAAGACGGCCACGGTGGAAGTGACCTCGCCGCCACCGCCGCCACCGCCGCCACCGCCGCAGAACGTGGAGACCTCCGAGCAGATCATCAACCGCGACGTGAAGGACGTCTACTTCGACTACGACAAGAACGATATCCGCGGCGACCAGCAGACGGTGCTGCAGGGTGACGCGGACGTACTGAAGAAGGTGTTCGGCAACGACGCCGTGATCACGGTGCGCGTCGAGGGCAATTGCGACGAGCGCGGCTCGGCGGAGTACAACCTCGCGCTGGGCGACCGGCGCGCGCAGGCCGCCAAGGATTATCTGGTGCAGCTTGGCGTGTCGGCGGACAAACTGAAGACCATCAGCTATGGCAAGGAGAAGCCCGTGTGCACGGAAGCGACCGAGGATTGCTATCAGCGCAACCGTCACGACCACTTCTCTCCGGTTCAGCCTTAGCCCGGCAGTCTGGCACCATCCGGCGGGTCCGGCCGCGCGCCGGGCCCGCCCCTTAGGGAGGACTCTATGAATCTGATCCGCGTTCTGTTGATTGGCGTTCTGGTATTGCCCGTGGCCTCGGCGGCGAGCAAGGAGATTGTGGAACTGCAGCGCGACGTCGCGCTCCTGCAGGAGCAGGTACGGACCCTGCAGAGTTCGCAGGATCAGAAGATCGCGTCGCTGCAGACGCTGATGCAGCAGACGCTGGACACGGTGAACCGGCTGAATACGTCGCTGGCGCTGCTGGGCAACAGCATCGAGACCAACGCGAACAAGACGACGCCGGCGGTGGCCGCCCTGAACGGCCGTCTGGATCAGGTGTCGCAGTCGTTCAGCGACCTGCGCGACAACGTGCAGGACATCAGCTCGCGCATCGGCAAGCTGGACGCGGCCATTGCCGATTTGAAGAACACGGTGAATCTGGCGGCCCATCCGGCGCCGCCGCCCGCGGGGGCCAACGTCAATCCCGAGGCTCCGCAGGGCGCGGCCCCGTCGAGCGGCCCTCCGGCCGGCATGACCGCGGAGCAATCGTACACGAACGCGCGCCGGGATTACGACGGCGGTCAGTTCGATTTGGCCCTGCAGGAGTTTCAGGACTATCTGCAGTACTTCTCCACCACGCAGTTTGCGCCGAACGCACAGTTCTACATTGGCGATATTCTGTACCGCAAGGGGAGCTACGACAAGGCCGTGGCCGCTTTCGACGCGGTGAACGAAAAGTACGAGGATAACGCCAAAACCGCCGACGCGCACTACATGAAGGGCCTCGCGCTGATCAAGCTGGGCCGGCGGGACGCCGCCGCGAAGGAGTTCCGGGTGGTGATTGCGCGCTCCTCGAATCCGGAACTGGTGGCGCGGGCGAAAAAGCAGCTCCAGGACCTCGGTCTGGTGCCGGCGCGCAAAACGCGGCATTAGTTGCGCGGGTTACAAAGCCGCGCTCAGGATAATCCTGCCCTGCAAAGCGGCAGAGCGGCAACCCATGGGCAGGCGGCCTGAGAGGCCGCCGCAGGCTACGAGCCTGCCCCACTCGGAAATCGTCGCGCGCTACAATTTCACATTGCATAGACGTTCGCTGCTCCGATAAGATCGGGATTTCACTCTCCGGTTTCATGCTGCTCAAAACACCTCTGCCGAGGATTTGCATCGCGCTGGGCCTCCCCGGCGTTTCGAGGCTGCTGGAGCACGCCCGGCGCGAAGTGGAAGCCGGCGAACGGTTTTTCGAGTTTCGGCTGGACTATCTGCCCGACCCGTACGAAGGCGCGCGGGCTATCCGCGATTTCCTGGCGGAGTTCCCGGACTGCCTCATCCTGGCCACCTGCCGCCGCCACCAGAACCAGGGACGCTTCAACGGCGGCGTCGAAGACCAGATTCGGATTCTGGAGTGCGCGGTGGATCACGGCGCGCGAGCCGTGGACGTGGAGGTGGAGAGCGCGGCGGGTCTGCGCGGCCGTCTGGAGAGCCTGCGAAGCCGGGTGATGCTGGTGATCTCGTATCACAACTTCGAGAGCACGCCGGCGCTGGAAGCGGTAGTGCGCCGGCTGACGCAGGTTCCCGCCGACGCGTACAAGATGGTCACCACGGCGCGCAAGCAGTCCGACAACTATCGCGTGCTGTCGATTGCCGCGGCCCATCCGCGGACGCCGATGATTCTGCTGACCATGGGAGAGATCGGATTCCCCACGCGCGTGCTCTCGCCGTTTCACGGCGGCATCTACACCTACGCCGCGCCGAACCTGCAGGAAGGGACGGCCGGGGGACAGTGCACCGCGCGCGAGCTGCGGAATCTCTACCGGGTGGAGAAACTGACGAAGTCGGCGCGCGTGTACGGGGTGATCGCGGACCCGGTGCGGCATTCGCTATCGCCCGCGGTGCACAACCGCGCATTGCAGGCCCGCCGCATCGACGCGGTGTACCTGCCGTTTCTGGTGCCGCCGGCGACGCTGAAGGATTTCTTCGTGTTCGCCGAGAATCTTCCGGTGGCCGGTTTCAGCGTGACCATCCCGCACAAGCAGCGGGTGATGCGGTATCTGGACGTCATCGACCCGCTGGCGCGCCGGATTGGCGCGGTGAACACGGTATGGCGGAAAGCGGGCAAATGGCGCGGCGCCAACACCGACGCGCGGGGGGTGACCGTTCCACTGGGCCGGAGGCTGCGTCTGGCAGGGGCCTCCGTGCTGCTGGTGGGAAACGGCGGGGCCGCGCGGGGCGCCGCGTGGGCGCTGACCGATGCGGGCGCGAAGCTGGCCATCACCGGCCGCAACCCGGACCGCGTGCGCGCCTTCGCGAGGATATGCGGCGGCGACGCGCTGACGCCCGAACAGGCCGAACGCGGGCAGTTCGACGCGCTGGTGCACGCGACGCCGCTGGGCATGTGTCCCAAAGTGGACGATTGCTTTTTCCGCGAACGCATCCCGGGGGAGGTGGTGTTCGACATGGTCTACAATCCGGCGGAGACGGTGTTGCTGCGCCGCGCGGCGGAGCAGGGCCGCGAAGTGATCGCGGGCGCGGAGATGTTCCTGGAGCAGGCGGTGGCGCAATTCGAATTGTGGACCGGCGAATCGGCCCCGCGCAGCGCCATGGAGAAGGCACTGGCCGAGGCTCTGGCGAACCACCACTGATGGACATGCGGCGACAGCCGCGTTTTTTGCGCTACCGGTGAGAACGCGGCCGCCGCCGCGTGCCCATTGCTACAGTGAAGTTGTGACCGCGGCGGAGGCGTACGAATTGACGACCCGAGGAGGCGCGACGGACTTTGCCCGGCTGATCGCGGCCTGCGAGTCGTTCGGGCCGTATTGCCTGATTGGCGGTCTGGCGGTGAATTGCTATGTTGAGCCGGTGTACACGCTGGACGCCGATCTGGTTTTGGAACACGCGCACTCGGTGAATGTACTGGCGCCGGGAAGCGACCTGCGGATGCAGTTCACCACGGACGAGAGGTACCAGGAGTTTCTGGAGCGCGCCACGGCGGCGGACGCCCTCGGGATTCGTGTGAGTGTCGCCTGTCTGGAAGACGTCACGCGCGGCAAGCCGTGGGCCTGCGGCGATCCCTCGCGGCGTCTGAGTAAACGCAAGAAGGACGAACTGGATCTGATTCGGCTGGGGGAGGCGTATCCGGAGTTGAGATCGCTGTATCCCGACGAACTGCGGCAGCAACTCGACCGCGGATAATGCGGACCCGCGCCGTTGTATGCTCGTACCGATGACCCGAAGAGAGCTTGCCACGTTTCTTGTCGTGGCTCCCGCGGCGGCGCAAACGGCCGGCGCCCCGGAGCCGGCGCAACCCAGTGACCAGTTGGCCGCCGCGGAGGACGATCTTCGGAAGGCCGCCGCCCGTCTGGCCAAAGCGAAGCTGGACATCACCACCGAGCCGGCGTTCCGATTCAAGGCCTGAACCATGGCCGGCGACGACCTCTTCTTCAGCACCATCGGCGAACTGAACCGGCGCCTGCGCGCGCGCGAAATCTCCGCGCAAGAGATTGTTCGCGGTTTCGGCGAGCGTTTGACCGGCCTCGGACCGAAGTACAACGCGCTGGCCCTGCCGCTGGTCAGCCGCGCCATGAAGGCCGCCCGCGACGTGGACGGCGACCGCAAACGCGAGCGCTTTCGCGGGCCGTTGCAGGGCATCCCGTGGGGCGCCAAGGATCTGCTCAGCCTGAAGGGCGCGCCCACCACGTGGGGCGCGAAGCCGTATGCAAAGCAGACCTTCGATTACACCGCCACGGCCGTGGCCAGGGCGGAGAAGAAGGGCGCGCTGCTGCTGGGCAAGCTGGCCATGGTGGAACTGGCGGGCGGGCCCATGGGCTATCACTCGGCCGCCGCGTCGCTGACCGGGCCGGGGCTGAATCCGTGGGACACCACGCGCTGGTCCGGGGGATCGTCGAGCGGATCGGCCATCGCCGTGGCGGCGGGCCTGGTGACTTTCGCTCTGGGATCGGAGACGGTGGGCTCCATTCTGACGCCGTGCGCGTTCTGCGGGGTCACCGGGCTGCGCCCCACCTACGGCCTGGTGAGCCGCTATGGCGCGATGCCGCTCTCCTGGACGATGGACAAGATTGGGCCGATCGGGCGCACCGCCGAAGACTGCGGACTGGTGCTGGAGGCCATCGCCGGAGCAGACGACAGAGACCCCGGCTCGGCGGGCAAGAGCTTCTACTACGCGCCGCAGTATGCGCGAGACCTGAAGGAGATTCACGCCGGATTCGCGGCGGTGGACTTTGCCGAGTGGGCGGAGCCCGCCGCGCGCCCGGATTTCGCAAAAGCGCTGGACACGCTGCGCGAGGTGGGCCTGCAGATGAAGGACGCGAAGCTGCCCGATTTCCCCTGCGGCGCCATGGTGACCACCATCCTGGCGGGCGAGGCGGCAGCGGTATTCGAACCGCTGGTGGCCAGCGGCCAGGTGAACGAACTGGCCGACCCGCGGCAGATCGCCGGGTTCCGCGCGGCCATGAGACTGCCCGCGAAGGACTACCTGAAAGCGATGCGCCTGCGCAGCTCGCTGCAGACCGCCCTGCGCGAGCTGTTGAGCGACATCGACGTGCTGGTGGCGCCGGCTCGGCTGGGTCCGGCCGGGAAGATCGGCGATGCACTGGACAGACCGCCCGACCCGGCTGGCCCGCTGCCGGCGGACCCCGGCTTCACCGCGCTCACCGCCGCCGCCAACCTGGCCGGCCTGCCCGCGCTGGTGCTCCCGTGCGGATTCGCCGAAGGCATGCCCATCGCCATCCAGATTGTGGGGCGCGCGTTCACCGAGAACACCCTGCTGGCGATTGGCAGGGAATTTCAGAACCGCACGGACTGGCACAAGCGGCGGCCGCCGGTGGGGATTGGGTAAGCGTGGCGGATATTTCGGACCGGGAACTGATCCTCGCCAGTGGCTTGTTCGATGCGGGGTTCTACCTTCGCCACAACCCGGACGTCGCCGCCGCGGGGCGCGACCCGGTCCGGCACTATTTGAAATGGGGCGCCGCAGAGGGCCGGCAGCCGGGTCCGTTCTTCGACAGCCGCTGGTATCTGCGGAAGAATCCGGATGTGGCCAGCGCCGGGGTGAACCCGCTGGTCCACTATCTCAGACATGGGCGACGCGAGGGCCGCAGGGGTCAGAAGCGCTGCGTCGTGTACACGGCAATCACCGGACATTATGACGATCTGCGCCCTCCGCTGGTGACCGATCCCGAGCTGGACTATGTTGTTTTTGCCGACGATCAGTTGCCGGAACCGCCCAGCCCGTGGATTCACGCCGTCCTCCCCGAAGGGAAGGGCGATGACAGCCGCGCCTCGCGGTTCCCGAAAACTCATCCCCATGTCTGCCTGCCCGGATACGAAATCTCCGCGTGGGTGGATGGCGCCTATCAGTTGAGGAATTTGTCGGCGAAGGCCATGGAAGCGGTGAGCCGCACCGGTCCTATCAGCTTCTTTTCGCATCCCGAACGAAGCTGCGCCTATGATGAAGCTAAAACTGTACGGGAATTGGGACTCGATTCGCCGGAGAATATCGACGCATTTGTCGAGCGGCTCGAGGCGCACGGGTTCCCGTGCCATGCGGGCCTTGTGGAATCGGGCTTCATCATTCGCGATCACCACGATACGCGCGTCGTCGAGGCCATGGAGGAGTGGTGGGAGACGATCTGCAACGGGTGCCGGCGCGATCAGCTCTCCATCAATTTCGTTCTGTGGAAGCGCGGTCTGCGGTATGTCGCGCTCCCCGGCCACTCCCGGCACAACGAGTGGGCGTTTTGGATGGGGCACCGTCCGGCAACCCTGGCCGCCGCGATGGAGCAACTGGCGCGGCACGAGCGGGAGTTGCTGGAGCTGCAGTCCACCGTCGAGGTTTTGCGGGGCTCGAGCGTTGGCGGCGGCGGAAACCGGGGGACGGCATGAAGTGGCTGATCGGTTTGCTTGCAGCGGTCTTCTGTTTTTTTGTCGTCACCATACGTACTGGTCACCGCTGGGGCGACGACTATGCCCTGTATATCCTCGAGGCGAAGAACATAGCCACGGGAACCGCATACCCGACGATAGGACTTATCGCGGATCCCTACTATCCGAGTTACAGCCCGCGCATGACCCCGCCAGGTTTCCCTTTGTTACTGGCTCCCCTCTACAAGGTATTCGGACTGAATCTGGAAGCTTTCAAAGCCGAAGAGGTGGTTTTCTTCGTCGGCGCTCTGGCCGCGGCGTGCCTGTTCTTTCAGAGCTGGCTGCCGCCGGCGTGGGTCCTGCTGTTCGCGGCGATCATGGGCTTCAATCCGTTCTTCTGGAATTTCAAGGACGATGTTCTCTCGGACATACCCTTCCTGTTTTTCCTGTGGCTCGAGTTTCTGCTGTTGGAGCGGCGCATGCCTGCAGTGCTCTGTGGATTCGTCGCTTATCTGGCGATTGCCACCAGGGGCGCGGGCATAGTTCTGTTGCCGGCGATCCTGTTGTGCGAGCTGTGGCGAAGGAGACGAATCTCCCGATACTCGGCGGTTGTCGTGCTGACCTCGCTGGCGTGTCTTCTGGTGCAGCGTCTGGTGCTCGGAGGCGACCCGGTGGCGGCCTACGGCGACGTGTTTCGCCCCTCCCTGGCGGCAACGCTGTCGAACCTCACGTACTACCGGAATGCGTTGCCGCTCTATTGGGGCGTCCATTCCTTCTGGGCGCCGTTGCTCGTCTCGGTGGTGTTGCTTGCGGCTGCGCTGGCCGGCCGCCGCGAACAGGAACCGGTGCTGCCGTTGGTATTTGCGTGCTTCTATGTGCCGGTGCTGGTCTTCTGGCCGTACCCTTCCGCACGTTACCTGATGCCGCTTTTCCCACTGTTCCTGTTCTATGCGCTCCGGGGAATGGCGCGTCTGGGGAAGGTGGCTACCGTGATCGCTTGCGTGCTTGTGCTGGCAGGCTATGTCTCGTACTATCGGGGCGCAAGCTACTCCAATATTCCGATGGCCACCGGAAGAGAGACGTTTGTGGCCATGTGCTCGTACATCAAATCGAACACGCTGCCGGGCGACCGCTTCGTGTTTTATCGCGCGCGATCGCTCGCTCTGTTTGCGGAACGGCCGACATCGCCTTACCATCAACCGGATCATCCGGACGATCTGTGGAGATACTTTCACGAGCAGAGCATCCGGTATGTCGTGGTTTCGAATCTCTTCGAGAAGGACAGGAACGTTCTGGTTCCACTTGTTGACGACCATAAGGCGGAACTTACTCTGACGTATGAGAACCCGGAGTTCAAGGTGTACAAGATTCCGTGATGGCGAGTGGCCAGGCTCACCCCGCCAGATAGCAGAACCGCACAATAAACAGCGCGGTCAGCATGTAAACCACCCAGCTCACCGACCGCCATTCGCCGCGCGCCAGCTTCAGGATGGTCCATGCGGTAAAGCCCAGCGCGAGTCCGTTGGCGATGCTGAAGGTCAGCGGAATGGCCAGGATGGTGAGGAACGAGGGGATGGCCACCAGCGGGTCGCTCCACGGGATCTCCACCGCATGCACCGCCATCATGGAGCCGACGATGATCAGCGCGGGCGCGGTGGCCGCCGTGGGGATGGCGCCCACCACAGGCGCAATGAACAAGGCCGCCAGGAACAGCAGTCCGGTTGTGATTGAGGTGACGCCGGTGCGCCCGCCGACCACCACCCCGGCCGCGCTCTCGATGTAGCTGACCACCGTGGAGGTTCCCGCCAGCGAGCCGGCCACGGTGGCGGAAGCGTCGGCGAAGAGAATCCGGTTCACGCGCGGAATGCGGCCGGCGCCGTCGAACAGGCCCGCCTTCTTGCCCACGGCCACCAGAGTGCCGAGGTTGTCGAACAGATCGACGAAGAGGAATACGAAAACGATGTCGAGAAGGCCGATGTGCAGGGCCGCGCGAATGTCCAGATGGAACGCCGTGGCGGAGATGGCCGAGAGGTTGTAGCTTTGCGGCTGCCATTGCACCAGCCCGAGTGCGATGCCCAGAGCGGTGGCGCCCAGAATGCCGATCAGGATGGCCGCGCGCACGCGCCAGGCGAGCAGGGCGGCGATGAGCAGCAGTCCGAAGAGGGCCAGCGCGGTATTGGGCTGGCGCAGGTTGCCCATGGTGACCAGCGTGGCCGGGCTGGCCACCACGATGCCCGAATTGCGGAAACCGACGAAGGCGATGAACAGGCCGATGCCTACCGCCACGGCGGCGTACAGTTCCGCGGGGATGGCCGCGATGATGAGTTGCCGTACCCCCACGGCGGTGAGCAGCAGAAAGGCGATGCCGGAGAGAAACACCGCGCCGAGCGCCGTGGGCCACGGGATTCCCAGGCCTTTCACCACCGTGTACGTGAAGTACGCGTTCAGCCCCATGCCCGGCGCCAGC
>CAYVPZ010000076.1:0-4422 GCA_964453955.1 uncultured Solibacteraceae bacterium
GCCGGGGGAACTGACTCCTCGCGGCCGCGCGAATGTAAAGCTGATGGGCGGCTATTACCGCGAATGGCTTTTGCGGGAGAGTCTGCTCGGCTCCGACGGTTGCCGCGATGCACGGCGCATCTCCATTCGTGCCGATGCGGAACAACGAACGCGCGAAACAGGGCGGGCCTTCGCCGAATCGCTGATGCCCGGCTGTGAAATTGCCGTTGAAGCTCGAACGGATGGGAAGGACCCGCTGTTCTCCGGAGCCGGGAAGCCGGACGCGGCCGTGGCTCGAACATCGGTCCGCGACCGGTTGGGGCCGGACGCGCGGAAACTTCTTGCCGATCACCTTCCCGCGCTCGCTGTCCTGCAGTTCATACTGACCGGCGGACGCACGGCTCCGCGAATCCTGACGGAGTCTCCCGCGGAGACTGGCGCGGGCATGGGAGACCGGCCACCCGCGCTGCGAGGTCCACTCGCCACCGCCTCAAGCCTGAGCGAAGACCTGCTCCTCGAATACACCAACGGGATGCAGGGCGGCGACCTCGGCTGGGGCCGCCTGACCAGGGACAACCTGTTTCAGGTTCTCGAGTTGCACAAGGTGTATGCGGATCTGGTGCGCCGCACTCCTTATCTCGCGCGCGCCAGAGGGTCGAACCTCCTGTCGCACATCCTGCGTTCCCTCGAACAGGCCGCCTCGGGCGAACGAATACCCGGAGCACTGGGGCAGCCGGGCGACGTTCTTCTGGTGCTCAGCGGACACGATACGAACCTGTCAAATCTTTCCGGGATGCTGGGTCTCGCCTGGAGTCTTCCCGGATACCAGCCGGACGACACGCCTCCCGGGGGAGCGTTGATCTTTTCGCTCTGGCGCGATCACGATACCGGCACATACTTCGTGAGAACTCAGTATGTCGCGCAATCGCTGGATCAACTGCGCGACCTCGAACCGCTGACGGAGGAAGCACCCCCACTACGCCAGGACGTATCGATTCCAGGTTGCGGCGTTGCGCGAGAGGACCAGGGCTGCGCCTGGCGGACCTTCAGGCTCGTCGTGGAGAAGGCTATCGATCCCCGGTTCACGGAATTCAGCTCATACGCCGTTTGCGATCACCCTGGCGCTCCCCGTTGACCGGTACCTCGTCCCGCATCCTGCTAAAGCGTTTTTTGCGACAGCGCCAGGGTCGTTTTCCCTCCGGAAACCCCCACTGAGCCGATAAGCCCGGTATCGGATGTCATCATGGTCCACACGCTCGCCGGTGTCGCCGTATCCGCGCGCGGGTTCCACATACTCCTGCCCGAATCTCCAGACGAGGAATCTCCACATGCAATTCGCCAGCAGCCGGGCAATTGCCGCCGCCACGTTCGCGGCGATGCTGCTATTGCCGATCGCCTCCCTGCAGGCCGCCGGTACCCAGATCCTGCATGGTAACGTGCCCGAGGCCGTAGCCGTTTCGAAGGCCGTGGGGCCGCTTTCCCCGGCCACCCGAATGAATCTCGCGATCGGTCTGCCGCTGCGCAACCAGGCGAACCTCGAGACCCTGCTGCGGCAGCTTGCCGACCCGGCCAGCCCGAACTACCGGCGCTATCTGACGTCGGCCGAGTTCACCGAGCGCTTCGGCCCCGCGGAAGCGGATTATCGGGCGCTCGCCGCATTTATGCGCGTCAGCGGTCTGGAGGTAACCGGCACGCATCCCAACCGCATGATTGTGGATGTCAGCGGGAGCGTGGCCGACATAGAGACCACGTTTCACATAAAGGTGATGAACTGGCGTCACCCCACCCGCGGCGACTTTTTCGCGCCCGATCGCGATCCGTCGCTCGATGCCGGCGTGGCCATTTTGAGTATCAGCGGCCTCGATAACTTCGTCGTCCCGCGACCCATGGATCTGCGGACGCTTCCCCTGTCCGAGGCGAAGCCGATGACCAGCGGATCGGGACCCGGCGGTCTTTTCATCGGCGGCGATTTCCGGGCCGCCTACGCGCCCGGGGTGATGCTCAACGGCACCGGAATGTCGGTAGGGCTTTTCGAACTCGACGGCTTTTACGCGAGCGACGTGGCGGCGAACTTCGCGCAGGCGGGGTTGCCTCCCGTGCCCACGCAGACGGTCCTGCTGGACGGCTTCAACGGCGCGCCCGGCAGCGGGAACATCGAGGTGACGCTGGACATCATGATGGCGGCGTACATGGCGCCGGGTCTGACCAGCGTCATTGTTTACGAGGGCGCCAACCCGGACGATGTGCTGAACCGCATGGCCACCGACAACCTGGCCAGCCAGCTCAGCTCCTCCTGGGGGTGGAGCCCGACCGACGCCACCACCGAACAGATCTTCAAGGAGATGATCGCGCAGGGGCAGTCGATGTTCCAGGCATCGGGCGACGGCGGAGCCTACACGGACGGGGTCATGCCGCCGGCCGACGACCCGAACGTCACCTCCGTGGGCGGCACCAGCCTGACCACGGCCGGCGCGGGCGGCCCCTGGCAATCGGAGACCACGTGGTCGGGCAGCGGCGGCGGGGTGAGCACGGTGTGGCCCATCCCGAGCTATCAGCAATCGGTCAACATGACCGCGGCGGGCGGATCCGCCACCATGCGCAACATGCCCGACGTGGCCCTCGTCGCGGCCATCCAGATGTTCCTGATCTGCAACGACGGCGAGGCGATTTCGGTGGGCGGCACCAGCGCGGCGACGCCTTTGTGGGCCGGTTTCACGGCTCTGGCGAACCAGCAGGCGGCGGCCAGCGGACAGCCCCGCGTGGGGTTCGTCAATCCGCCTCTCTACGCTCTCGGCGGCACCTCCAGTTACAACGGCGATCTGCACGACATCACTACCGGGAACAACGGCGGCTTCAACGCCATGCCCGGTTACGATCTGGCCACTGGATGGGGCACGCCCGCCGGCCAGCCGCTGATCAACAGCCTCACCGGGGTAGCCAATGCGCCGGCATTCGGCCTGTCTTCGTCCGCGTCGTCGCTTTCCATCGCGCCGGGAACCAGCGGCAGCGTCACCATCACGGTCACCCCGCAGAACGGGTTCAGCGGCGCGGTGACGCTGGCCGCGTCGGGCCTGCCCACGGGGGTGACGGCATTGTTCAGCCCGGCGGCGGCCACAACGGCCAGCACGCTCACGCTGACCGTGGCCGCTTCCACCGCCGCGGGACCATCGACGGTTACGATTACCGGCACCTCCGGCAGCCTGACCAGCACCGTGCGGCTGACGGTTACCGTGACCGGACCCCCGACATTCACGCTGGCGGCGTCGCTGGCGAGCGTAAGCGTCGCCCCGGGGGCCACCAGCACCAGCGCGATTACGGTGAATCCGCTGTACGGCTTCACCGGGACGGTGAGCCTCAAGGCTTCGGGCCTGCCGTCCGGCGTAACCGCCGCCTTCAGCCCCGCCTCCACCACCGGCACGAGCACTCTGACCTTCACCGCGGCCAGCTCGGCCGCGCTTAACACGTCGACGGTCACCGTGACCGGAACATCCGGGAGCCTGAGCATCACCAGCACCATCAGCCTCACGGTGGCCCTGCCGCCCAGCTACACGCTTTCGGCATCGCCGGCCAGCCTGACGGTGGCGCCGTGGAACACCGGCGTCAGCACCATCAGCGCCAACCCGCTGAACGGGTTCAACGGAAGTATCAGCGTGAGCTTTTCGGGGGTGCCCGCGGGCGTGTCCGCGTCCTTCAGTCCGGCCAACCAGGCCTGGGCCATCACGTTGAACCTGGCCGTCGGCGCTTCCGCCGCGCCGGGGACCTACCCGGTCACCATCACCGGCACCTCCGGCAGCCTCAGCCAAACCACCACCGTCACCCTGACCATTCCGGGAGCCTCCACCTTCACGCTTTCCGCCGCGCCGTCCAGCGTCACGGTCGCAGCGGGGGCCACCGGCGCCAGCACCATCACGGCAGCTCCACAGGACGGCTTCAGCGGAACGGTCACTCTGGCCGCCTCCGGCCTGCCCACGGGGGTAACCGCGTCCTTCAGCGCTCTGTCGAGCGCGCACACCAGCACGCTCACGTTCACGGCCGCGGCGAGCACGACCCTGGGGGCGGCCACGGTAACGGTCACCGGCGCCTCGGGGACAACTGTCGTCAAAACCACCGTCGCACTCACCATTACCGCCCCGCCGAGCTTCACGCTGTCGGCGTCGCCTTCCAGCCTCAGCGTCAGTCCGGGAGGAAGCGGCGCCAGCACCATCACGGTTGCCGAGAGCGGATTCAACGGATCGGTGAGCCTTGCTGTCAGCGGTCTGCCGTCCGGCGTTACCGGGACATTCAGCCCGAGCTCCACCGCGGCCACCAGCACCCTGACCCTGAACGCGACCAGCGCGGCCGCGGCGACAACCGCGACGGTGACCGTCACCGGCACATCCGGCAGCATGACCAGCAAGGTCGCCATTTCGCTGACCGTCACCCCGCCGCCTTCCTTCACCCTGG
>CAYVPZ010000076.1:4432-11723 GCA_964453955.1 uncultured Solibacteraceae bacterium
AGCACCAGCTTCGCGGCGGGGGGCGCGGGCGGGAGCACCATCGGGGTGGCCCCACAAAACGGGTTTACCGGGACGGTGAGCTTCAAGGTCTCGGGTCTGCCGACCGGAGTCACCGCCAATTTCACCCCGCCCTCCTCGACCGTGGCGTCCAACCTGACGCTGATGGCGTCGGCTTCCACCGCGTCGGGGACGTCCACCCTGACCATCACCGGAACCTCCGGGAGCCTGACCGCCACCACGACGCTGAGCCTGACCATCGCGGGAGCGCCCTCCTTCACACTGTCGGCATCGCCGGCGGCGGTGACCGTGTCGCCAGGCGGCAGCGGCGCCAGCACGGTGACGGTGAACCAGCAGAACGGGTTCGGCGGACTAGTCGGCCTGAAGATTGCGGGCCTGCCAAGTGGCGTGACCGGCGCCTTCAGTCCCGCCACCACCAACGGAGGGAGCGCGCTGACCATAGCCGCGTCTTCCTCGGCCGCGGCGGGGAAATCGACCCTGACCGTTACCGGAACCTCGGGGAGCCTGAGCGCCACCACCACCATCAGCCTGACGGTCACCGCGCCACCCAGCTACACGCTTTCGGCATCGCCGTCCAGCGTGACGGTGGCGCAGGGTGGAAACGGCACCAGCACCATCACGGTGACCCCGCAGAACGGCTTCAGCGGAACCGTCGCTCTGGCCGCGTCGGGCCTGCCCACCGGGGTGACCGCATCGTTCAGCCCGGCCAGCGCAACCTCAGCCAGCACGCTGACCCTGAGCGCGAGCAGTTCCGCGACAAAGGGGACTTCCACCGTTACCATCACCGGCACCTCGGGCAGCTTGAGCAGCAAGGCCACAATTTCGCTCACCATCGGCCCGCCGCCGAGCTTCACGCTGTCGGCGACCCCCGCCAGCCTCAGCCTCGCGCAGGGGGCGAGTGCCTCCAGCACCATCGCCGTCGGCGATGTGAGCGGCTTCAGCGGCACGGTGGCGCTGAAAGCGTCCGGCATGCCCAACGGCGTTACCGCGAGTTTCTCGCCCGCCAGCTCGACGAGCAAAAGCACGGTGACATTTACAGCCGCCGGCAGCGCCACTCCGGCCCCCTCCACGGTGACCATTACGGGGACCTCCGGCAGCCTGACCAGCACGGTCGCTATTGCGCTGACCATCAGCCCGCCGCCGGGCTTCACGCTGTCGGCCACCCCCGCCAGCCTCAGCCTCGCGCAGGGAGCGAGCGCCTCCAGCACCATCGCCGTCGGCGATGTGAGCGGCTTCAGCGGCACGGTGGCGCTGACCGCCTCCGGCATGCCCAACGGCGTTACCGCGGGGTTTTCTCCGGCCAGCTCGACCAGCAAGAGCACGGTGACGTTCACGGCATCCGCCACCGCGAACGTGGCCCCCTGGACGGCCACCATCACCGGCACCTCCGGCAGCCTGACCAGCTCGGTCACGATTCCCGTCATCATGACCGCCTCGCCGAATTTCACGTTGACGTCAACCCCAGGAATCGTGAACCTCAATCCGGGCGCGAGCGGCGCCAGCACCATCGCCATCGTCGATCAGAACGGCTTCAGCGGCACCGTGGCGCTGACCGCTTCCGGCCTGCCCACGGGCGTCACTGCGGCCTTCTCTCCCGCCGGCACGGCGACCAGGAGCACGGTGACGTTCACGGCGGCCGGCAACGCGTCCGCGGCCTCGGCCACGGTGACCATCACGGGCAAGTCCGGCAGCCTGACCAGCCAGCTCACCATACAGCTCACCGTGACCCCGCCGCCGACATTTACCTTGTCGACTTCGCCCACAACCCTGAGCATCGCCGCCAGCTCCAGCGGGACCAGCACCCTGACCCTCAATCCGCAAAACGGCTTCACGGGCACGGTGATGGTGAGCCTGTCCGGCCTGCCCACCGGGGTGACGGGCTCATTTGGTCCGGGCTCCACGGCGCCGACCTTGTTGCTGACGCTGACGGCAACGTCCGCGGCGAAGCCGGGCTCTTCCACGGTCACCATCACCGGCAAGTCCGGCAGCCTGACCGAGACCGCCACCATCAGCCTCACCGTGACGGCGGCGTCCTCCGCCAGCGGGAACGGGCAGGTGAGCATGGCCTCGCTGTACAATGTGTCCGGTCTGGTCACCGACGGCTCCACGTTCACCGGCGGCGGTCTCGACGGGGGCGGCCGGGCCTGGTCGGCGAATCTGCTGGGGACCTCGCAGACCGTCAACGGCCAGCAGTTCGGTCTGGGACCGGCCAACGCGCCCGACGCGGTGACCAGCGCGACCATTCCTCTTCCGGCGGGCCAGTTCTCAACGCTGACGCTGCTGGCCACGGGAGTGAACGGCGCCCAGCTCGCACAGACCTTCACGGTGACCTACGCCGACGGCTCCACGGCGACTTTCACGCAAAGCCTGAGCGACTGGTGCACGCCCGCCGGCTACCCGGGCGAATCGAACGCGGTGCCGATGACGTACCGCGACAACAGCACGGGCACGCGGGACACCCGGCCCATCGCGCTCTACGGCTACAGCTTCAGTCTGGCCAGCGCCAAGACCACGGCTTCTATCACGCTTCCGAAGAACCGCAACGTCGTTGTTCTCGCCATCAGCCTGCATTAAGGCTGAGCCACGCGGGCAGGTGACAATGACTCGCAAGTAACTAAACCCATGGCACGGCGTCCCCGTCCTGCCCGAGAATCGGCAGTTCCCGCTCGGCCTCCCCCGCCCCCGCCCCCTCCAGATCCAGATACCGCGTATCCAGCAACCGCTTCAGCTCCACGTTCCCCATGGCCGCCAGCAGCGTCTCCTGCAGGTGCGGGTGCGTGGCCTCCAGTTCCGCGAACATGCCGCGCAGCGACCGGCGCACCGTGCCCGTCCTCTGCGAACAGGCGCACGGCACTACCGGCGCGCCCAGCGACGCCGCAAACTCCGCCGTGATCTTCTCGCTGACGAACACCAGCGGGCGGATCAGCCGGAAGTCCTTCGCGCCCGACCACGTCACCGGCGGCAGCGCGCTCACTCGGCCCGTGAACAGGGCATTGCGCAGGAACGATTCGCAGAAATCGTCGGCGGTGTGCCCGAAGGCGATCACGTTGGCGCCCAGCCCGCGCACCACCTCGTAAACGGCGCGGCGGCGGTAGCGGCTGCACAGGTCGCATCCGTGATCGGGCTGTTCCTCGAGCAGCCGCTTCGAAGGCTCGTCGTGGAAATACGTCCAGTCGACGCCGCGCTGTTTCAGGTACTCGCCCAGCGGCTGAACGGGCCGCAGAAACTTGCCTTGCTCGATGGTAAACGCGCACACGCCGAACTCGACCGGCGCGCGCTCCCGCAGCCGCAGCAGAGCCTCCAGCAGCGTGAACGAATCCTTCCCGCCCGACAACGCGACGGCCACGCGGTCGCCGTCGCGGATCATGCGAAAGCGGTGAATCGCCTCGCCCACCTTGCGCAGAAGTGTCTTTTCCAGCTCCAAGTCTCAAGGATAGCGGATAGGCCAGAATGGAATCTGATGACCACATTTCTGCTCATCCGCCACGGCCTGACCGACGCCGTGGGCAAGACCATCACGGGCCGCTTCCCCGGCGTGCATCTCAACGCCATCGGACAGAAACAGGCCGATGAGCTGCCCGTGCGTTTGCGCCTCTGGAAGATCGACGCCATCTACAGCAGCCCGCTCGAGCGCGCGCTCGAAACGGCCGCTCCCACGGCCCGGCGATTGCACCTGACCGTCATGAAGAGCGAGGCGCTGAGCGAGGTGGATTTCGGCGATTGGTCCGGCAAGACGCTGGACGAATTGAACCAGTTGCCCGAATGGCGCCTCTACAACACCTTTCGCAGCTCCACGCGCGCGCCCGGCGGCGAACTGGCCACGGAGGTGCAAACGCGCATGGTGGAACAGCTCACCCGCTACTCCCGCCAGCATCCCGATCAGATTGTGGCCGTGTTCAGCCACGCCGATTCCATTCGCCTGACGCTGGCGCATTTTCTGGGCATGCCCATCGACCTCATGCACCGCATCGAGATCCGGCCGGCATCCGTCAGCGTGGTGCGGCTGGCCGAGTGGGGGCCGCAGGTGCTCGCGATGAACTGGAGCTGAGGCCGGACATGACCACGCGTCTCGACCGCCTTCTGCGCTACGCGCTTCCATTGCTGCTGCTGATCTTCGCGGCCGATCTGCTGGATGGCATCGTGCGCGGGCCGCAATGGATGTGGAACGAATCCCGCCTCGCCAGCGCCTTCTCCCTGGCGTACGGATACACGCTGTATCCCGGCCAGCACGCGCTCGGGCCAATCATCGGCACGGTGCACGCGCCCGTCGGCTACGTCGTGTACGCGGGTCTGGCCTTCCTGAAGGATCCGCTGACGGCGCTGCTGGCCGGGTGCGCCCTCACCGTCCTGCTCTACTTCACGCCGCTGCTCTGGGTTCACATGCGTGCCGGCGAGGACAGCCGGCTGACCCGCATCTACGGGTTCTTGGCCTGCTCGGCGGTGGCCCTGGCGACGCCCGGAACCAACTACTCGGCGCTGAACATTCACGTGGATGCCGTCGCCATCGCCGCCGCGGTGATCGCCCTGGGCATTCCGGCCACGGCCCGCGCCCCCGTGGGGAACGGCATGCTCGCCTGCTCGGCGGCGCTCAGTGTGCTGAGTGTTGCCTCCAAGCAAACCATGGCTCCGGTCCCGGTGGCCCTCGCCTGCTTCCTGCTTCTCGCCGAGGGCCCGCGTCGCTTCCTGCGTTATGTTCTGCTGCAGCTCGTATCCGCCGTGCTGATCGGTGCGGCCCTGCTGGTGGCGTTCCGCCCGCTGCGGGATCTCTTCTTCAACACGTTTACATGGGCCGTTCATCTGGGCGGGCCGCCGGCCCAGGGCCGCCTGCTGGAGGGTCTGTACATGGAGCGCGTCTCGCTGGCCGCGCTTGTGCCCGTGCTGGCGGTGCTGCTGGCCGGCGTGCTGTTCGGCGACGGTGGCCTGCGCGCCAGGCTGAATGCCAACCGCTGGCTGGTTTTCTTCTTTGCGGCCGTATTGCAGGTTCCCTTCGCCCTGCGCGCCTGGACCACGCCCGGCGCCGACGTCAATCACCTCGGCGTGGTCACTCTCTTCGTCGCGCTCGCGGTCACCACGGGGCTCCTGATGGCGCCCCCGATTCCTATGCTCGTCCAGCGCGCCCTGCTCGCCGGCATCATCGTCGCGTCGCTCAACTTTCCGTGGCAGCTTCCACGGAATCTTGCGCAACTCCCGCGGACCCCGGCCGAAATCGCCTGCCGATATGAGAAAAGTCATCCCGGCCGGGTCTATTTTCCGATGAACCCTCTCGCCGTCCTGCTGGCCGATGGGAAACTGACGCACTTCGGCGGCGCCCTGTTCGACCGCGAGCGCGCCGGTTTCCCGGTGACGGCGGAGCAATTCGCCTCCGGACTTCCGCTCCGCTACCAGCTCATCGCATACCCGCCTACCTACGATCCGCCGCAGTCCGCGCCGCTCGCGCGCGTGCTCGACTCCATGCAGCCGGTCGAGGAACCGGGCCTCGAAGGCTGGCGCGTTTTCGGACCGGCTGGAGCGCGCTGAATTTAGTTACGTCCAAATCGCCGGTTCCCTCGTCTACATAAGCAGAACGTGGAGGCGCAATGAGCCTGCAATTCATCAATTGGGAGATCGACGGTGTCACCGTTCTGAATCTCAGCGGGCGTCTGGTACTGGGCAAGGCGACCATGCAGTTCCGTGGCGCCATCGAGGAGCTCATCGCCGCCGGCAAACCGAATATCCTGCTGGATCTGCACGAAGTGTCCCAGTTGGACAGCAGCGGCATCGGCGAACTGGTGGCGGCGTACACTGCGTGCAAGAGTAATGGCGGCGCGTTGAAGCTGCTGAACCCCGGCCGGCGCACCGAGCGCATGCTCCAGATGATGAGCCTGTACGCGCTGTGCGAGGTCGTCTCCGACGAGGCCCAGGGGATTCGCAGCTTCTCCGCCCACCCGGCGTGACCACTCAGTGAACGGTCAGCCCAGCTGGTTGAGGCCGTCGATATAGGCTCTGGCGCTGGCCTCAATGACATCCGTCGAAACACCGCGCCCCTTCACCCGGCGGCCCGCTTCGGCTAGTTGCACGGTAACCTCGCCCATGGCCGCCGTGCCGCTGGTCACCGCGCGAATGTCGTAGCGCTCGAGCGTAGCGGCCCTATTCGTCACCGCGGAGATGGCCTTGTACGCGGCGTCCACCGGGCCGTCGCCGATGGCCGCGCCCTCCCGCAGTTCCCCACCGATGCGCACGCGCACGGTGGCCGTGGGGATGGCCGACGTCCCGCTATAGAAGTGCAGGTATTCGAGGCTGAACGTCTCCGGGGCCACGCGATTCTCGTCGTGCAGCATGGCGATCAGGTCCTCGTCGAAGACCTCCTGCTTTTTGTCGGCCACCAGCAGGAAGCGCTCGTAGGTGCGGTCGATCTCTTCCGGCGACAGCGTGTAGCCCAGCTTTTCGAGGCGATCGCGCAGGCCATGGCGGCCGGTACGCGCCGTGAGCACCACTCGGCTCTCCGTGAAGCCAACGTCCTCCGGGCGCATGATCTCGTAGGTGTCGCGCTGCTTCAGGAAGCCATCCACGTGGATGCCCGAGCTGTGCGCGAAGGCGTTCTCCCCCACCACAGCCTTATTCGGCGAGACGGTCATGCCCAGCATCTCGGAAACCAGGCGGCTGGTGCGGTAGAACTCGCGGGCCTCGATGTCGGTGTGAACGCCGAAGTAATCGCAGCGGGTCCGTAGCGCCATCACCACCTCTTCCAGCGCGGCGTTGCCGGCCCTTTCGCCGATGCCGTTGATGGTGCCCTCCACCTGCCGCGCGCCGTTGTGCACGCCGGCCAGCGTATTGGCCACGGCCATGCCCAGGTCGTCATGGCAGTGGACGCTGATGGTGGCGCGGCCGATGTTGGACACGTTTTCGCGAATGGAGCGGATCAGCGCGCCGTATTGCTCGGGCACGGTGTAACCGGTGGTGTCGGGAATGTTGACCACCGTGGCGCCCGCGTCGATGGCCACCCGCAGCATTTCGAACAGGTAGACGGGGTCGGCGCGGCCGGCGTCCTCGGCGTAGAACTCGACGTCGTCGGCGAATCCCTTCGCCAGCTTCACCGACTCGGCGGCCATTTCCAGAATGCGGACCTTTTTCTCGGCGAGGCTGACGCCGTACTTGTCGTCGCGGAACTTGCCGGCAATGTGAATATCGGAAACGCCGATGCCGGTGTGGATGCGCGGCCTGCGCGCTTTCGCCAGCGCTTTCCCGCACGCTTCGATGTCGCTGACCACGGCACGGGAGAGCGCGCAGATGGCCG
>CAYVPZ010000077.1:0-11693 GCA_964453955.1 uncultured Solibacteraceae bacterium
CACGCGGATTCAGGAGGCGCGGCCCATTGAGGTGAAGCCGGGGGCCGATGTCCGGGACACCGTGCTGCAGATGAGCACGACGGTTGCCGCCACCGTGAGCGGCCACGTGGAATTGCCCGATGGCGTCAACGGACGCGGCGTTCAAATCAGCTTTGTGCCTCAGGACGAAGACTTCGGAATGGCCACCATGAGCGTCGTCGCAAACGGCGACCAGAATTTCGCACTGCCGGGGCTCGCTCCCGGCCGTTATACAGCCGTCACCATGGTGCAGGGTGACGACGCGTACCGCGGCATGGAATACGTCGATCTTCAGCCCGGACCCGACGAGGTCGTGCTCCACCTTCAGAAGGGGGTGCGGCTGACGGGCCGCCTCGAAGTGCAGGAGCCCGGCGCTGGCGATCTCACGCAATACACCATTACCCTCATCCCCGGTGACGCCGGTTCGCTCCGCCGCAATCGGCTCAGCGCGCCGGTCGAGGCCGGCGGTGCGTTTGCGTTCGCGGCAGTCACCACCGGGGTATGGGACATCGGCGTGCAACCCATCCCCAAAGGCGGTTACGTCAAATCGATGACTCTGGGCCAGCAGGACGTGCTCACCGAGGATATGACGATTACCCCGTCCACGAGCGCGGCTCTGCACGTCGTAGTCAGTACGCGAGGCGGCATCGTGAGCGGCTCGGTCAAAGTGCCGGAGGACCCGGTGGCCGATCTGGCCGGCCGCACGCGTGCCGTGGTCCTGCTGGCGCCGATGGGCAGGTTCAGCCACGTCCAGAGCTTCCAGATGATGCGCCCTGCCGATGAAGCCGGCAAGTACGAAATCCGCGGCGTCACGCCGGGCTCGTACAAGGTGTTTGCCTTCGGCCGCATCGAGCGGAATGCGCTGCAGGACCCCGACTTTGTCGCCCGCATCGCCCCACTGGGCAAGCCAGTGGAAGTCCACGAGGGCGAGCAGATCAACCTCGATCTCGATATGCTGCCGGCCGTTCCGGCCGCGGCGGAACAACCATGACCCGCCGTATCCTGCTCCCCCTGCTGACCGCCGCGCTGGCCGTCGCGGACACGGCAGCCTTCCAACTCACTGGCACCGCGTCCATTGAGGGCACGGTGGTGAATGACGCCACCAACGAGCCGGTGAAGAAGGCCCAGGTGAGTCTCCAGGGAGCTCTGGGCGGTGTGCCCACAGCGGTAACGGACTCCTCCGGCAGCTTCGCATTCCATAAGCTCCCCGCCGGCACCTACACCGTGAGCGCGATGCACGACGGCTTCGATCAGGAGCGCGCCTCGGTGCTGGGCGACAACCAGAGACAGGTGATCGTGACCGACGATCAGAACAAGAGCGGCGTGGAGATGCGTCTGCCTCCGAACGGCGCCATCAGCGGCCGGCTGACCGACGAGAACGGAGATCCCGCCCCGAATTGCACCGTCGGCGCCCAGGACGCGAGTTCCCCCGGAGGCCCCCTCTGGCGGCAACGCGGCGACCGCCAGGCGCAAACAGACGACCACGGCGAGTATCGAATCTCCGATCTGCCCGCCGGACGCTACCTCGTCTATCAGCATTGTTATCGGCCGCTGTCTGCTCCGCATGGGTTCATGGAGCAGGGCGATCCGCGAATCCCGGTGTGGGCCTGGATCCCTGGGCTGTATGGCGGCGCGGAAGCCGGGCCCGGCGCATCCGTTCTCAGCGTGCATGTCGGGGAGGAAGTGCTGGGGATCGATTTCCGCTTGAAAGTCACCAACGCCTTCACGGTGTCGATCATCCTTGTGCCGGACGCAGCGGGGCTCGACCTGCGAAACGTGTCCGTGCGCTTGTTGTCGCGCGACCCGGCGATGGCCCAGGCGGCGCAATACGGAGTCGGCAGGCCGAACAATGGGGGTCCGTGGCGCGCCTCGGGCGTTGTTCCGGGTTCCTATGTCGCCATTGCCGACTTCCAGCAGGGTGAAATCCGCTGGCATGGCGAAGCGCCGGTGGAAGTGGGGGACACGCCCGAACCGGTGAAATTACCGTTGACGGCCCCCATGACCCTCACCGGCGATCTCGTCGTGGATGGTCAGAGCGCCTCCGCGACCGAACCGCCCAGACCGCCGGGCACGGTGGCCCTGATGCCGCTCGACCCAATGCGCGGTGGCCCGTTCCTGCAGGCGCAACCCGCAGCCGACGGGACCTTTACGATTGCGGGGGTCATTCCGGGACGCTACCGGCTGCAGGTGATGGGACCGCCCAACAGCATCCAGTCGGTCACCTTCGGCGGGCACGAGGTGTCCCCGAACGCGATCGACATCGGCGCCGGTGGCGCGCTCCACGTCGTGGCGAGCGTTAAACAAGTGGGCCTGCAGGTGTCTGTCGACGGCCTGAAACCGGATCGGCCGGTTTGGGTCCTGCTGCTCCCCAAAGGGATGTCCGACCCCGGCCCAGGCATGAATCCGCCCATGATGCTGGCCCAGCAGAGCCCGCTCACCATCACCGCGCCGCCCGGAGAATATGTCGCGTACGCCGTCGAATGTACCCAGCCCTGGCAGCTGGTGAACAATACGGCCGCTCTTCGCGCCCTTGCGGGGATGGGCAAACCTGTCGAGCTGAAGGATGGCGCGGGCGCCGGCATCGCCGTTGACGTGATCCACCGCGAGGATCTGAAGCGCGCGCTGGACGGCGAGCTTGAATAGGCGGCCGGGGGCGCTAACGGCCCCGCGCGCGGAGAAACTCCTCTACTTCTTCGCGGCCGGGGATGGAAGTCTGAGCTCCCGTGCGCGTTACCGAAATCGCCGCGGCGGCATTCGCGAACACCGCCGCTTCGAGGATCGGCCTGCCCTCAGCCAGAGCCACGGCCAGCGCCCCGTTGAAAGTGTCACCCGCGGCCGTGGTGTCCACGGCATTCACGGCAAAACCCTCCACCGGCGCATCCGCGCCCGGCGCCGAGAGGTAACAGCCAGCCTGACCCAGCTTCACAATGACGCCCCGCGGTCCCCCCTCCCTCAGCCGCAACGCCGCCGCCCGCGCCTCGCCGGACGTACCAACGGAACCGGCTGCCGCCCCCAGCAGTAACTCCGCCTCCGTCTGATTCGGAGTAAGCCAGTCGACGCACTCGAGTAAGTCACGGCTGAGTGCCTGCGCGGGCGCCGGGTCCAGAATGGTGATAATTCCGTGCTGCCGCGCATGGAGCAGCACCGCCGCAACCGTCGCCAGGGGCACTTCCAACTGGCACAGCAGGAAGCTCCCGCGCGCGGCGCCGGCCATCCTGTTCACGGCCGGTTCCGCCGTGAGCCTGGCATTTGCGCCGGGGGAAATGAGAATGGAGTTCTCGCCCGAGGGAAGCACCGCGATGAAAGCCGTGCCCGTGGCTCCTTCGGAAACCCCGATGCCGGAGGTGTCCGCTCCCGCCGCGCGCAGCCCGGCGATCAATTGCGTCCCAAAGACGTCTTCGCCCACCTGGCCGATCATGGCCACGTTTCCGCCCAGCCTCGCGGCGGCGCACGCCTGGTTGGCGCCCTTGCCTCCGGGGATCAACGCCAGGTCGCCCCCCGCCAGCGTCTCACCCTCGCGGGCAAGACGAGGCACGGCCACCACCAGATCCATATTCAGACTGCCGGCTACAAAGATGCGGGTCATGCGGATCTCCTTACTGCGCATCCACGACACAGCGAAAGCCCAGCGTGCCGGCGCGGTCCTTGGACGGAGCCATCAACAGATACTTTCCGTGCTCGGTCAGTTTGTAAGTTGCCGGAAAATACCAGATGGAATTCCGAGGCCGATAATAACTGCCCCCGCGCAGAATGGCCGCGCGCGTGTGGGTGTCCGTTACTTCGTCGGTCCATTGCCAGACATTCCCAGCCATGTCCATCACGCCGAACGGGCTCGCTCCTTCGGGGTGACCTGTAACATCGGCAGGACCGGTAAGATCGCGTCCTTGATCCGGAGCCGGCACCGCCGAATCGTTCCACGTGTTTCCCCACGGATACAAGCGTCCATCCGTTCCCTGAGCCGCGTACTGCCATTCCCACTCGTGCGGCAACCGCTTGCCCGCCCACCTTGCGAAAGCGCGCGCATCTTCCAGGGACACCCAGGTAACCGGCCTGTTCTCCCATCCCGGCGGAGGCGCCCCGTCCTTCCAGTCCCTGAGGAAATTGTGGGTGTCCCGAGGCTGGTAGCCCGAGTCACTAAGAAATCTCTTGAACTCGGTGTTAGTCACCGGGTATTTGTCGATACAGAAGCTATTGACGCGCATGACGTGGTCGTGCCCGCGACGCGGCGAATCCTCCCACGGGTATTGCACATCCAGCCCGATCCAGTTTACGCCCTCAATTTCAATGCCCGTCACCTTGAATTCGAACTCGCCCGCGGGAATCCTCACCATGCCCGCTGGTGCACTTCGACTCACGCCGGTGCGGGGGATGTCTACAAGCTGCTGCGGCAGGAAATGCCATTCGTGGGAGTAACTGGCCAGCGGTGTCCGTGTTAGTTCGTTCATGCTTTTCAAATAACTATCCAGACCGGACACGCTTGCTCCGGAATCCACCGCCAGCAACGTCCCATAGCCATGCGCCTCCATAGGAAAAGACAGGACCATCGAGCCGCCACGCTCCGCCGGCTGCAATTCAGTTCCATGCCAGACATCATAGTAGCGGCGCCCACTCGCACCCACAAGCGCGATCTGCCGCCCATTCACGTCGTACTCGTTCCGGTTAACGAACGTGTACAGCGTTACGCCGTCGCCGGGAAACTTCGAGGCGAAGATACCGTATTGCAGCACCGGCACGAACGGCTCCCAATCCCTGCTGCACAGCAGTTCGGCGAACTTACGCTCCACAGTTGCCACGCGCCGCAGTGCTTCGGCATCGCGATCGGTTATCTGATTCCAAATCCCCCAGATGTTCTCCCAACTGACATAACCGATTCCGTTGAAAAACGCATTCTGTAGATCGTCGGTCTTATCGCGCGCCCAGCGGTCCGAGATATGCGACATGTGGCGAGGCTCCAGCCACTTCTGCCTGCTAGCGGTCGGCGGGAACCGGAACGTCCAGTAAGCCCAACTCTGGTTATTCCAGGTCAGGCCCTCGTCGGCTTGGGGAGCAAGCTCCGGTTCGAAGGCCACGGGGTGGCCTGTTTTATCGGACGCCGTCCGGTACGCCCGGGGCAGGCCGGAGAAGGTATCGCCGTTCACGCCATCCACACCCAGATCCGCCATCAGTTGAGCGGTCGCCGTCCAGTGCGGAACACCAGGATCCCGCGTGCCGTTGTCCCACGCCATGGTCGGGAACAAAACGCGCACGTTGCGCCGGTGAAAATCGTCCACCATCCCACGCACGCCCGCAACGCCGCCAGGAAGGTCGCGGATCAGATCCCACTGGTTGCGGTTATCGATGCCGATGTTCGGATACACCGGCCACAGCAGCACGCTGTCGATCCCGCCGTATCGTTTCCCGAGGTCATCGAGGTATTTGTCCACCGTCCAACGATTCGTCTCCACGTCAAACAGCGTCCGCTCCTCCACCATCACCTGCGGCGAAATGAAGTTGTGCCGCGTCCACTGGAATTCGGGCCGGCGGTACTCCGCGTCGTCGTACCCCATGCGCGTCAACCGCTCGGCGCGCCACGCCTTCAGATCGCGCAGCCAGGCATCATGGTCCGCGTTCGCATCGGTCTTGAACTGCATCATCTCGTTGAACCAGTCCGGAGCCGCGCCGGCGGACTGGCCGGGCCCGGGAATCTGATTTCCCTGCGGCTGGTGCTGCATATCCTGGGCGGTCGAGAGGGCGCACCCAAGACACGTCAACATAACTGCGCTTCGGAATCGATTCCGCATCTGTTATAAACGATACTGGAATCCACTCAGTATTGGGAGGGTGCGCCCGCGCAGCCGCACAACCATGTTCATCGTCGACAACGTTTCCCTGGCGATTCTGTTCTGCATCGTCACCATGCTCGGCTGGGGCTCCTGGGCGAACACCCAGAAGCTGGCCGGCAAGGACCGCTGGCCGTTTCCGCTCTTCTACTGGGATTACGCCATTGGCGTCCTCGCCTTTGGCATCCTGTTTGCCCTGACCTTCGGCAGCTTCGGATCGGCGGGCGAACCGGCCCTGGCAAATCTCGCCCACGCCTCCTTTCCACCCATTCTCCGAGCCCTGCTCAGCGGGGTGCTCTTCAACATCGCGAATACCCTGCTGGTTGTGGCCATCGACGCCGCCGGCATGTCGCTGGCGTTTCCGGTAGGCATCGGCCTCGCCCTGGTCATTGGCACCGTCGTGACCTATCTGCAGACCCCCAGAGGGAACGCGCCCATGCTCTTCTCGGGTGTCGCTCTGGTGGTGTGCGCCATGGTTTTCTCGGCGCTGGCCTACTCGAAACTGCCCCGCCGGGAAGGCATCCATCCGGCGCGCGGCGTGATTTACTCGGTGATCGCCGGTTGTCTGATGGGTTATTTTTATCCCCAGCTCATCGGCGCGATCTCGCCCGCGTTCCAGTCACAACCGATCCGGCCCGGGTCGCTGACGCCTTACTCGGCCCTGTTGATTTTCGGCACCGGCGTCTTCGTCAGTAACTTTGTCGTGAATGGAATCTTCCTCAAGGCCAACCACCTGAAGTATTCCGATTACCGGGCCGGTACCGCCCGCCTGCACTCCATCGGCGTTCTCGGCGGGGCCATCTGGATGCTGGCCCTGTGTCTGAATGTCATCGCTTCCGGCATCGCCGGCCCCGCGGTGTCCTATGCGCTCGGCCAGGGGGCCACGCTGGTGGCGGCTATCTGGGGCGTCTTTATTTGGAAGGAATTCAGGAGCGCTCCCCGCGCGGTTGCCCCACTCATCGTGCTGATGTTTCTGGGCTATGCCGCCGGACTCGCGCTGATTGGAATCGCTACGCTGCGCTGAGCTGGTGTGTGGAAGGATCAAAGGTGGGCGAGCCCTCGCTGCAGCGCCGCCACCACGGCCTGCGTCCGGTCCACCGCGTTCAGGCGCTGCAGAATCACGCTGACATGGCATTTCACGGTGGCTTCGGTGATTCCCAGCGCGTCCGCGATCCCTTTGTTGGTCTTTCCGCACACCATAAGCGCCAGCACCTCACGCTCGCGCGGGCTTAAATCCGAGTTGGGCGTCCGATTGGCCAGGCTGCGCGCGACCGGCGGGGGAAGATAGCGGCACCCCGCGTACACGCGGCGCAAAGCGTCCACCAGCGTTTCATACGACATCGCCTTGATGACGTAGGCGGCCGCGCCCGCGGCCAGAGCCTGATGAATGTCCTCGTCGCCTTCGTAGGTGGTGAGTACGACGCAGCGCGCAGTGGGGTCTTCGCCGCGGATGATGCGCAACGCTTCCACCCCGCTGATCCCCGGCAGCCGCAAATCCATCAGCGTGATGTCGGGATGATACTGGCGAAACGCGCGCACGCCCTCTTCCCCGGAGTCCGCCTGAAAGCAGACCGTCATATCGGGCTGCGCGGCAATGATGGACGCGATTCCCAGCCTCATAATGGGATGATCCTCCACCACCAGTACGCTGAATCGGCGCGTTGCGGTCATAGGCTCACGGCTCCTTGCTTTTCCCGCGCCGCGGAGCGCACGGGAACATCCACGCACAATTCGGTGCCTTTACCGGGGGTGCTGCGAACGGCGAACTTTCCGCCCAGACGTTCGGTTCGCTCCCTCATGCCGATGAGTCCGAAATGGCCGCCTGTTTGCGGAAGCGCCTCGCCGGGCTCGAAGCCGCAGCCATCGTCCTGCACGCTCATGCGGATTCGGCCGCGTCCGAAGTCGATTCTGAGCGCCACTTCGTTTGGATGCGCGTGGCGGATGGCATTGCAGACCGCCTCGCGGGCCACCATCATGATGTCGTGCTCGGTCAGCGGGTCCAGCACCACGGGTTTGCCGGACGTTTCGAACCGCACCGGCACCTGCGATGCCGCGCAGGCCTGCCGCGCCATCTGATCCACCAGCAGGCTGAATCCGGAATTGCCGCCGCGATGCAAATTCCAGACGGCCTCGCGGGCCTCGCCCGTAATAGCGCGTATCTGGGCGCGGGCGCAATCCAGCAGGTTTCTGGCGGAGAGCCCATGTTCGGCGGGCATGGACGCCATGGCCTCCAGCAACGCCGAAATGCCCGTGCAACCCTGGATCAGCGTGTCATGCATCTCGCGCGCCAGGCGGTTGCGCTCGCCCAGCACCGCCTCAAACCGGGCGTGGGCCTGGCGCATGCGCGCCTGGTAGGTGAACCACGCCGCGCCGGCCAGACACGCGATGCACAAAAGATAGAACCACCAGGCATGGTAAAAGTGCGGACGCCAGTTGAATGAAACCGAAGCCTGGGACATGGCGCCGGGTTGAGCGATGTCGAATGCCAGCAGGCGAAACCGGTAGCGGCCGGCGGGAATGTTGGTATAACCGGCCCGGCGGGCCCGCGTTTCGGTCCAGCCGGTGTCGAAGTTCTCCAGTTGATACAGGAAGCGAACCCGGTCCTGCGACCGGAACTGAATGGCGCCGTACTGGATCTCCAGCTTGCCTTGTCCGGGCGGCAACTCGATATCGCCCTCGGCGCCCACCTCGCGGCCATCCGCCTCCACCCGGTAAATAACCGCGGGCGGAGCGGACACGGAGCCTTCGGGATCCGCGCCAATCCGAACGGCGCCAGCGGTGCTGGGAAACCAGACTTCACCGCTGGCCGTGGTGCAGCCCGCCGGCTGCACGCCCCCGTACATCTGCGTGGTCTCCAGTCCTTCGGAGGTGCCGTAGAGTTTCACGGCTGGCCGGTGGGAAGGATCGGACGCGGTGAGTTCCAGATCGTGGCGGACGATCGACGAAACGCCATTCGGCCCGCTCAGCCAGAAAGTGCCGGCGCGGTCTTCGAGGATCTGGTGAATGCTGTTATTGGCAAGACCCTGGGCTGTTGTGTAAGCGGTCAACTGATTGGACTTCCAGCGGAACAGGCCGCTCGAGCGCGTGCCGAACCACAACGCTCCCTCGGCGTCCTCGTGAATCGCCCACACCTTCTCTTCCCGCAGGCGCGGGATGGGCGAGTCCGAGACCTCCCCGCCGTTGCGCAGCCGCGTCAGGCCGCGATCCTTGCCCACCCAGACGTCACCCTGCCGGTCGACATAAAGAGACCGCACGCTCTCGTGCGCCTCGAAGCAGCGAGTGCCGTCAGGCCGCCAGCGGCAATAACCGCCATCGGTGCCGATCCAGACGCCTCCCTCATGGTCTTCCGCGAAGGCCCGCACATAGGGCTGAATGAGCGGGACCGGGCGGGGCGTTCCATGAACCAGGCGGAACGCGCCCTTGCCCTCGGTTCCGTACCACAGCGTGCCCGAGCTGTCCCGGAACACGTTGCGGATTCGTACGTTGGCCAGAGGACCGGACGGATGCATCATTTGTGCGTGGCGTCCGTTGAGATGAAACAAGTGCGTGCTGGACACCCACAGCGTTCCGTCGCGGTCGGCGAAGATGGTTCCAAAATCGGCATCGGCGAAGTCGGGAAGAACCAGCGTGCTTGCGGCAGTCTTGTTCAGCCGGACGAGCCCGGTCTGGGTGCCGATCCAGATGTTGTGCTGGGACCCGGAGAAGCTGCTCAGGATGGTGTTGCTGGGCAGCGTGGCGCCCGCCGACAAGGTGGAAAAATGCCCGTTCTGGTAGCGAATCAGGCCCTCGCCGATGGTGCCAATCCAAAGCGTGCCATCGTCGTCCTCCATCAGCGTTCGCACGGTGCTGTGAACGTCTTTGACGCGCGCAAAAACGGGCGGGGATGAACCCGGCGCCGGGTTGCTGCGCTGCAAGCCGCTCACGGTGCCCACCCAGAGCGTTCCGTCCCTCGTTTCGAGGATGGATTTTACGTTGTCGGTGAGACCGCCAGGCAGGTGGAACTCGAGGGCCTGATTGCCGTCGAAGCAAAAGAAGTGATAGCCGCCCACCCACAGCCGCTGCTGGCGATCCCGATAAATCGAGTGCACCGCGATCGGTGGCACACCGTCGCGGCCATCCACGCGCTCAATCCGACCGGCCTGCCAGCGAAACAGCCCGTCGTCGGTTCCCATCCAGATGCGGCCGGTACGATCTTCGCGAAGAGCCCGAATATAGCCGTTGGTGAGGCCATCCGCTCTCGCCCACACCCGGAACGAGCGGTTTCGATAGCTGACCACGCCCCCGCCCTCCGTTCCGATCCACAATGTGCCGTCGCCGGCCGCGAGCAGGCAGAAGATGCTGTTCTCATGGAACGCGGGCGTGTTCTCCCGGTCGAAGACCACGAATTGAGCGCCGTCGAAACGAACCAGGCCGCCGGTAGTGCCGATCCAGAGGAAATGATCGGACGTCTGGGCGAACGCCTGGACGGTTTCTTCCGGCAGCCCGTCTTCGGCATGCCAGACGCGCCGGGCGTAGCCGGCCAGGGCCGCATGGAGCGGGCACGCCAATGGGAGCGCCATCGCCAGAACCAGCGCGGATATGGGCACACGAGGCACATTTCGCATAGGGATGGCTCTGCTGGTGGTATTTTATCCCTTTTTACTCATACTTGCTTCCGGCGATTGTCGCCACCGTCGCGCTGGCCTGCGTCAGCCCCGGCGAGGTCGCGGTTACCCGAATCTGGCCGGCATTGGCCGTGGATTGCACAATCGCCAGGCACATCCCGTGGAAGGCCTTCCCCATCCTGCCCTTGAAATCGGCGGTAATGTCGTCCATATTTCCGTTGTCCACGCCAATCAGCCGGCCTTCGCCCCGGATCTCGAACGTCACCTCGTTGTCCGCATCCGGATGCAAACGGCCCTGGGCGTCGAGCACCTTCACGGTAACGTGGACCACGTCGCGCCCGCCGGCGCGTATGCTGTCCCGGTCCACGGCAAGGGCGATGGCCGCGGGATCGTCGGCGGTCGAAATCTCAGCTTCCGCGGCCACCTTCCCGCCCTTCGTTCCGACCGCCCTGAGAGTGCCGGGCGCCCAGGGCACATCCCAGGCCATGTGCAGGTCCGATGTGGTGCGAGCGCCGCCCTGCGCGCCCGGCGCGTATTGCCCATAGCGCCCCTGCATGCCATATCGCGGAAACGCGTACCCTTTCACGCCGATCGATTTGCCATTCAGAAACAGCTCCACGCTCTCGCAGTTGGTGTAGCAGATGACCGGCAGGAACTGGCCCTCCCGGCCCTTCCAGTTCCAGTGCGGGAGCAGGTGCAGCACCGGCTTTTCGGTCCACTGGCTCTGGTAGAAGTAGTAGCCGTCTTTGGGGAAGCCGCAACTGTCGATGACGCCGGAAACGGCTCCTCGGGACTTATCGCCGAACGCCTCGCCCAGGTAATCGATGCCGGTCCACATGAAATCGCCCGCCACGTAGTCGTGCGTGCGCACGAATCGCCACAATTGTTCGGTATCGAGGCCCCGGCCGGGGCCTCGGCCAAAGCGGCCCGCTTCCGGCGACAGCAACCCGCGATAATCGCCCCGCGGCCCGCCCATGCCCTCGCTCTCGGTGCCGATCATGCGCCAGTTGGGGTGCGCGGCCTTGTCGATGCTGTAGTACAGCTCGCGGCGCTCCCGCCAGCGGTCCGCGTAGTTGTAGCCCACGATGTCCAGCAGATCGAGAAACTCCGCGGGCGCCGCTTTGGGTTCGGCGGCGATCTGATCGCAGGCGGCGGTGACCGGACGGGTGGGGTCCTCCCGGTGAAAGATGGCCATCAGCTCGCGCAGCATCTCCACGCCGTGCTCGCTGATCTGATCGGGGATTTCGTTGCC
>CAYVPZ010000078.1:0-11685 GCA_964453955.1 uncultured Solibacteraceae bacterium
TGCAGGAAGCTTTCACCCTCACCTACTCCAGCCCGCAGCTCAGTTGGAACATGAAGCTGGCCGAAGTGAAGCATAACGAGCCCATTGACGACGCGAAGTTCGCCAAACCGGCCGGCGATACGCCGAAGCCGGCCGAAGCGGCGCCCAAACCCGCGGACACGCCAGCCAAGCAATGAGTTCCGGGTTTGCGTGGTTGTGGGGCAGGATTGTATCCTGCGCGCGGGTTTGTAACCCGCGCAGGACGCCGAGGCAAGGCGGCCTTGACCACGAGCGAAGATGAATGAAGATCTTATCCGCGCGGCCAGGGGCGAAGATCAGAGCACACCTTATCGCCGGACAAGGCCGCCCACCTGGAACAACCGGGGTCAAGGACGCCAGTGTGACTTCGCCCCTGGTCAAGCCTGCGCCACTTCGAATCGCGCGCCGCGAAGATTTCCGGATGGAGTAGTACATCGCGAACTGCGTATAAGGCTCGCGGCCTGTACGCTTCTGATTCTCTCCGCTGCCTCCGCCGTGGCGCAGACGGCCGAGCCGCCCTCGGTGGACGATATACTGAACCACTACATCCGCGCGCTGGGCGGCAAAGCGGCGATTCGCAAGCTTACGTCGCGCTATGGAAAAGGCGCCATCACCATCGCCGGCGCCGGGATCGAAGGCACGGTGCAGACCTGGCTGATGTATCCGAACAAGCTGCTGGTGGTCAGCGAACTGCCCGGCGTCGGCACACTGCGCCAGGGATTTGACGGGACGCTGGGCTGGACTGATGATCCCCAGGGCGGTCTGCGCGTGGTGACCGGCTCCGAACTGGCCGACCTCCGCCGCACCGCCGATTTCGACCGCGCGCTGCACATGAAGGACACCTTCCCGGGGCTGACATTGAAGGAACGCCTCACGCTGGATGGCAAGGACGTCTGGGTATTGGAGACGACGCTCGATCCGTGGACCTATCGCCTCTACTTCGACGTGAACACCGGGCTGATGACCCGTTTCGAGATGGAGCAGCCGCTGGACAGCGGAGGCAAGTCCACGGTGGTCCTGGTGCCGGACGACTACCGGCCGGTGGGCGGCGTGCTGGTGCCTTTCACCGTCAGCGAATCGAGCGCCTCGGTAAGCTGGGTGGAAAAATTCACGGAGATCACGCCGAACGTGGTCATCGACGAGTCCCTGTTCGCCCGGCCGGCGCAGGCGGCGAGTCCAAAATAAGAGGGACACCCGGTGGGGGCCACCATGCGGGCCATTGAATTCGCCGTTCTGTTCTTCGGCCTGCCTGCTCTGTTCGCGTTTGCGCGGCACCGCCTGCCGGCGCTTCCGGCCCTGTGGCTGTTCGCCGGCTGCTGTCTGATTGTCCTGCTGCGCGATCCCACGTTGGACCGCCGGCAACTGTGGAACGCGGCGGCGCTGTCCGGCCATCTGACCGGCATCCTGCTGCCCTTCGGAGCCGTTGCGGTGGTTCTGCTGCTGGCGGTCTGGCGCTTCGCTCCCGCGCTGTTCCTGAGCCTTCCCCGAACCAATCCGCTGCTGTGGGCCGCCATCATGCTGTTGTACCCGGTTCTCTCGGTCTATCCGCAGAGCATCGTGTACCGCGCGTTTCTGTTTCATCGCTACGGCGGGCTGTTTGGCGGAGGCCTCGGACTGGTGATGGCCAGCGCGGTGGCGTTCGGTTTCCTGCACGTGGTGTTTCGGAATTGCTGGGCGGTGGGATTGTCGGCGCTCGCCGGGGTGCTGTTCGCCGCCCGGTACTTACAGACCGGCTCCCTGTTCGTGTCGGCATTCGAGCACGCCTTGTATGGGTGCCTGATTTTCACTTCAGGGCTGGGCCGCTTTTTCTATAGTGGCGCGGTCCGCCGTTTCTGATCTAATAGAGCCCAGGTGGATTCGGTTTCTGGTTTGGGCTACAATCCATTTTTGTTCAAGGCCGCAACGAATGTTCGTGAACGGTGCGATCCGCGTCCACGGCTGAACCGGATTCCATATTCCCGGCACCATCGAATCGAGAGGACAGACCCCCCATGAAGACGCAGTCCCCCGTCCGGAAGCGCACGAGCGCGCGAGCTAGCGCACCGGCTTACAAGAACTCCGCCCTGCCCGCAGCGAGGCGCGTCAAGGACCTTTTGTCCCGGATGACGCTGGAAGAGAAGGCGGCGCAGATGTTGTGCGTCTGGCAAACGAAAGCAAAGACCCTGGTGGATGAGGGCGGGAACTTCGATCCGAAGAAAGCCGCATCCGCATTCAGGAGCGGACATGGCCTCGGCCAGGTGGGCCGGCCCAGCGACGCGGGAGGCGGCCGGGACGCGCGAAGCATGGCGGAACTCACCAACGCCATCCAGAAGTTTTTCCTGGAGAACAGCCGTCTGGGCGTTCCGGTGGTGTTTCACGAAGAGTGTCTGCACGGCCATGCCGCCCCGGGCGGCACCAGCTTCCCACAGCCTATCGGCCTGGCCGCGACGTTCGATCCCGATCTGGTGGAGTCGCTGTTCACCATGACTGCCGCCGAGGCGCGGTCGCGAGGGACGCATCAGGCGCTTACGCCGGTGGTGGACGTGGCGCGCGACCCGCGCTGGGGGCGCGTGGAGGAGACCTACGGCGAGGACCCGTATCTGGTTTCCCGGATGGGCATCGCGGCGGTGCGCGGCTTCCAGGGCGACGCCACGTTCCGCGACAAGCGGCGGGTGATAGCCACGTTGAAGCATTTTGTGGGGCACGGCCAGCCGGAATCGGGCATGAACTGCGCGCCCGCCAACGTCTCCCTGCGCCTGTTGCGCGAGACCTTCTTCTACACGTTCCGGGAAGCGCTGCGCAAAGGCGGCGCCATCAGCGTCATGGCTTCCTACAACGAGGTGGATGGGGTGCCCTCGCACGCCAACAAGTGGCTGCTGCGCGACGTCCTGCGCAAGGAGTGGGGGTTCCAGGGCTTCGTCGTATCGGACTACTATGCGATCTGGGAACTGGGCTACCGGCCGGACACGCACGGTCACTTCGTGGCGAAGGACAAGAAGGAATCCTGTGCGCTGGCGGTGGAAGCGGGCATTAACATCGAGTTGCCCGACCCGGATTGCTACCTGCACCTGGTGGAGCTGGTTCGCAAGGGCAGGCTAAAGGAATCGCAGCTCGACGAGATGGTGGCCCCCATGCTCTTCTGGAAATTCAAGCTGGGGCTGTTCGACGATCCTTACACCGACCCGGAGGAAGCCGAGCGCATTGTAGCCTCCGACGCACATCGCGAGCTCGCTCTCGCCGCCGCCCGAGAAACCATCACGCTGCTGAAGAACGAAAACAACCTGGCGCCATTGAATTTGGATGAGATTCGCTCCATCGCGTTGATCGGGCCTAACGCCCATCGCAGTCTGCTAGGGGGCTACAGCGGCGTGCCGAAGCACAACGTCACCGTGCTCGAGGGCATTCGGGAGAAGGTGGGTAGCCGCGTGAAAGTGCTCTACAGCGAGGGCTGCAAGATCACCATCGGCGGCTCATGGAACCAGGATGAAGTGGCGCCCAGCGACCCGGCCGAGGACCGCCGGCAGATCGCAGAGGCGGTGAAGGTGGCGAAGAAGGCGGATGTGATCGTGCTGGCCATCGGCGGGAACGAGCAGACCTCGCGCGAGGCGTGGGGCCTGAATCACATGGGCGACCGGACCAGCCTGGACCTCATCGGACGCCAGGACGAACTGGTGAAGACGATGGTGGCGCTGGGCAAGCCGGTGGTGGTCTTCCTCTTCAATGGACGACCGCTCTCCATCAACTACGTCAGCCAGAACGTGCCGGTGATTTTCGAATGCTGGTATCTGGGCCAGGAGACGGGCCGGGCGGTGGCGGATGTTCTGTTCGGCCATACCAATCCCGGCGGCAAACTGCCCATCAGCATCCCGCGTTCGGCCGGCCACCTGCCCGCGTTTTATAACTACAAGCCGTCGGCGCGGCGCGGTTACCTGTTCGACGACGTGACGCCGCTCTACGCGTTCGGCTACGGCCTGAGTTACACCACGTTCTCGGTGGGCAATGTCCGCCTGACGAAAAAGAGGATCGGCCGGGACGGTTCCACTAAGGTTCTCGCGGACGTCACGAATACAGGCCCGCGCGCGGGTACCGAAGTAGTCCAGATGTACATCCGCGATCTGGTCAGTTCAGTTACCCGGCCCATTAAGGAGCTGAAGGGATTCCGTAAGGTGAGCCTCGAGCCGGGAGCCACCGCGACCGTCGAGTTCGAGATCACGCCGGACTCGCTCGCTTTCTACGACGTGAACATGAAGTACGTCGTGGAGCCGGGCGACTTCGAGATCATGGTGGGCACTTCCTCGCGCGACGCCGACCTGCAGAAGCTTGCGCTGCGCGTGGCCGAATAACGAGGCTTTCATGGCAAATATCGTGGAACGAATCTCCATCAAAGAGAAGATCGGCTACAGCCTGGGCGATGCCGCCGCCAATTTTATCTTCCAGAGCCTGCTGGCGCTGCAGCTCAGCTTCTACACCGGCACGTTCGGACTGACGGCGGCCCAGGCGGGAACGTTGTTTGGCGTGGTTGGCCTGGTCGCGGCCTGCTTCACCCCGGTGATGGGCGTCATCGTGGAACGCACCAACACGCGCTGGGGCAAGTTCCGCCCGTGGCTGCTGTGGACGGCGATTCCGTTCGGCATCATCATGGTGCTCACGTTCACCACTCCGCACCTGAGCCCGCGCAACAAACTCATTTACGCCTGGACCACGTACCTCCTGCTGCGCCTGATTTATACCGTGAACAACGTGCCCTACGCATCGCTGATGGCCGTGATCACCGGCGATCCGGATGAGCGCACCAGCATCTCCTCGTGGCGCCAGTTCTTCGTCAACTCCGTGGGATTCATCGTGCAAAGCCTGGCCGTTCCCATGGTCATCTTCTTCGGCCGCGGCGACAGCGCGAAGGGATATCAGTGGACCATGGGGCTGTTCGCCGTGCTCTGTATCGCGATGTTTTTGATCGCGTTCGCAACCACTAAAGAGAGGATTCAACCGGACCCGGCCCAGAAGAGCTCGATGACGCAGGACCTGGCGGACCTGTTCGGGAACGGGCCGTGGATCGCGCTGTTTCTGGCGACGTTGTGCTACTTCGCGGCCATCGCCATGCGCAGCGGCGTGATGCTGCCCTTCTTCACGTACAACGCGGGGAATCCCCGTCTCTTCAGTTGGTTCAACGGATTTGGGCTGGTTTCTCTGCTGATCGGGGTCACTGTTTCCACGAAGCTGTCCAAGCGGATAGGCAAGCGCAATCTGCTCATTCTCAGCATGGTGCTGGCAGGCATCTTCAACGTTGCGCTGCTGTTTCTGCCGGCCGCGGCGACGGTTCCGATCTTCGTTTCCGAAGTATTGCGGCAATTTGCGTTCGGGTGGTCGAGCCCCATCCTGTGGTCCATGATGGCCGACGTGGCCGATTATGGCGAGTGGAAAACCGGCCGCCGCGCGACGGGCACGGTGACGGCGGCGGTGATGTTTGCACTGTGGGCCGGGCTGGCGCTGGGTGGCGCGATCTCGGGCTGGCTGTTCCAGGCCTATGGTTACGTGTCGAACGCGACGGTGCAGACGCCAGCGGCGCTCCATGGCATTCTGTTGACGGCCAGCGTGTACTCGGGGCTCGCGTTCTTCGCCACGGCGGTCTGTCTGGTGTTCTACCCGATTACGCGGGCGAAGAATCAGACAATCTCGGAAGAGCTGGCCGACCGGCGAAAGGGCTTCGCGGTATGAAGGCCACGGCAATTCTGGCGATGGCGCTGGCGGGGGCCATGACCGCTCAGGCGCCAGTTACCCTGAAGGATGCCTTCCATGGCTCCTTCCTGATTGGCGCCGCGCTCAACGCGGCCATATTCACCGGGGAAGACGCCGGCGACGCCGCGCTGGTCAAAGCGCAGTTCGACTCCATCTCTCCGGAGAACGACCTGAAGTGGGAACGGATACACCCCACCCCGGACGGGTACAATTTCGGGCCCGCCGATGGCTACGTGGCGTTCGGCGAGAAGAACCACATGTTCATCGTGGGCCACACGCTGGTGTGGCACAACCAGACGCCCGGGTGGGTCTTCCGCGACGACAAAGGCAACTTCGTGGACCGCGAAACGCTGCTCGGCCGCATGCGCGATCACATCCACACGGTGGTGGGCCGCTACAAGGGGCGCATCGGAAGCTGGGATGTAGTGAACGAAGCGCTCGACGAAAATGGCGCCCTGCGGCAGTCGCTCTGGCTGAAGATTATCGGCCCGGATTTTATTGCCAAAGCATTTCAGTTCGCGCACGAGGCCGATCCGGCCGCCATGCTGACCTACAACGACTATTCGCTCGAGAACGAAGCCAAGCGCAACGGGGCCATCGAGTTGATCCGGGGGCTGCGGGCGCAGGGCGTACCAGTGACGGCCGTCGGGCTGCAGGGGCATGACACCCTGGCATGGCCCACCGCCGAAGCGGAGGATACAACGATCGCCGCCTTCGCCAGGCTTGGCTTGAAGGTGGCGATTTCAGAGCTGGATATCAACGTGCTGCCCGCGGCCACGCGAAATCAGACCGCGGACGTTGCGCTCAGCGTGCAGGCGCGAGCGGAGCTGAACCCGTACGCAAGCGGTCTGCCCGACTCCGTTCAGGAGGCCCTGGCGACGCGCTACGCCAGCCTGTTCGGGGTGTTCCTCAAGCATCGGGACGCGGTGTTCCGGGTGACTTTCTGGGGCGTCACCGATGGCGACTCCTGGCTCAACAACTGGCCCGTGAAAGGGAGAACCAGCTATCCCCTGTTGTTCGGCCGCGGCGGCCAGCCCAAGCCGGCGTTCGATGCCGTGGTCCGGGCCACAGCCCGATAACATCCCACTACCGAAAGAGTGGGAAACTGCCGATATAGTTGTTATGGGCGTGTTCGACGTTTCCGTACCTGTCCGCGGCGAGGAGTGAGATATGCCTCCGCAATTCCAGCGCATCGTGACCCTTTCGGTGATGATCATCCTGGTTGCTTTGTTCACGTGGATCTATGCGCGGGAACATCAGCAGCGGCTGCGCCTGTGGATGATCGGGTGGTGTTTCATCGTGGTCCACTTCCTGGGAGGTCTGCTGGTCAGTTTCTCGCTGATTCCAGGCATCGTGGGGGACTGGCTGGCGTACGCGACGCTCGTTTTCACGGCTTGCGCATTTTTCCTTTCGGTATGCCCCACGGTCAGCACGGCCCTGCGGCGCGTGGTCTTCTGGGCCGCTATCGTGGCCCCGGCGGTCGGCTACTGGACCTGTATGATAGCCAACATAACCAATCCGTGGCCGTATCGCGGGATGCTGGCGGTACTTCTGGCTGCCGGCGTCTGGCTGGCGGTTACCCACGCCCGGCACTCGGCACTGACCACGGCGATCTGGATGGCCTTCGGGATTGCTCCAGGGTGCTGGCTGCTCTGGTATACCGGGGTCCGCGTGGACTACGGCATGGATTTCGTCCTGTTCGAGGCGTTCGCCATTACGGGCTGGTGTTACTGGCGGCATCACGGCCGCCTCACGCCGGGCGTTGCGCTCACCTCGCTTTCGCTGCTGGCCTGGGGACTGGTGTTTCCCGTGGCCGAGATTTGCGCGATCCTGCACGTCGCGATCCCCGGCGACCACGTGGTCTGGGATCTTCCGAAGTACTTCGTGGCGTTCGGGATGATCATGACCTTGTTCGAGAATCAGACGGAGATTCTGCAGGTGGAAGTCGGCGAACGCAAGCGCGCGGAGGAAGCCGCCCGCGCCGCCAACGAGGCCAAGAGCGTTTTCCTTGCCTCCATGAGCCACGAAATCCGCACACCCATGAACGGGGTCATCGGCATCACCGAACTCCTGCTGGACACCGCATTGACGCAGGAGCAGCGGGAAGACCTGAATCTGGTGCAGAGCTCCGCCGAGTCTCTGCTGAAGGTGATCAACGACATTCTCGATTTTTCGAAGATCGAAGCGGGCAAGGTGGTGATCGAAAAGATCGCCTTCAATCTTGCCGAGATGATGAGCGAAACTGTCCGGACGCTGAGCTTCCGGGCGCATCAGAAGGGTCTCGAGCTGATCCACGACCTCCGCGGAGACGTGCCGGAGACGGTGCTGGGCGATCCCGGCCGGCTGCGCCAGATCGTCGTGAATCTGATCGGAAACGCCATCAAGTTCACCGACAGCGGCGAGGTGTCGGTCAGCGTGACCAGCGAATCCGGCGCCTCCGGCGATAACCTTCTGCATTTCGCGATCCGGGACACGGGGATTGGCGTCTCCGAAGAGAACCGCCGGGCCATTTTCGAGCCGTTTACGCAGGCCGATGGCTCCACCACGCGAAGATTCGGCGGCACCGGCCTGGGCCTGGCCATCTCCTCGCGGCTGGCGGCCATGATGGGTGGACGAATCTGGGTGGAAGCCGGCCCGGGGGGTTGCGGAAGCATCTTCCACTTCACCGCCCAGGTGGGGTTCCACGCTGGATCGGTGCCCCGGCCCGCGCTCGCGCCGGTCGACTCGCTTCGGGGGCTGCCAATTCTCATCGTGGACGATAACTCAACCAACCGTCACGTGCTGGTGAAGATGCTGAGCGGCTGGGCCATGCGGCCGGTGGCGGTGGAGAGCGGCGCGGAGGCGCTGTGCCTGCTGGAGCAAGGCAACTCCGATCCGATCCGGCTTGTCCTTCTGGATGCGCTCATGCCGGGCATGGACGGCTTCGAAACGGCCCGGCAGATCCGCGCCCTTGAAAAGGCCGCCCCGCCGATCATCATGCTGCGATCGATCGGCATGGCGGACGATGCATTCCGTTGCCGGGACGCCGGTATCGCGGCGTGGCTTCTCAAACCGGTTCGGGCGTCGGAACTGCTCGAGCGCATTCGCGCCGTTATCGGCGCACCGTCGTCGCCGGGGAAGCCGGCCGAACTCCTGGAGCCGGACACCATAGCGGGAGGGTTGCGCCTGCGGATTCTTGTTGCCGAGGACAACCCGGTGAACCGGACGGTGGTGGTTCGCCTGCTCGAAAAGCGCGGTCATTCCGTGAGGGTGGCCGACAATGGGCGCGCCGCTCTGGCCGCGTTTGAAGAGGAGCCGTTCGATATCGTCCTGATGGACATCCAGATGCCGGAAATGGATGGGTTCGAGGCGACCGAGCTGATTCGTGCGCGCGAATACATCCTGGGCGCGCACATTCCGATCATTGCCATGACCGCTCACGCGATGAAGGGCGATGAGGAGAAATGCCTGGCTGCGGGCATGGACGGGTATGTCTCGAAGCCCATCCACCCGGCGAAGCTGTTCGAGGCCATCGAGAAAGCGACCCGTGAATCCGTGGCTGTTTCGTCCTGACTATTGGATGAGTTGATAGCTCACGAACGCCAGCCGGAGTCCGTCCGGAGACCACGATGGGAGATCGTCGTGCCCGCCCGTATACCGGCACAGCGTGGTCAACCTTTGATCGTCTAGCGACAGCACCCGCAGAGTAACTTCGCTGTCGCCGTCCTCCCACGTCAGGAAGGCCGCCTTTTTCCCGTCCATTGTGAGTACCGGTGGCGTCTTATTGCGCTGGCCGGACGTGGCCCGCTCGAGAAGCTGAATCGAACCGGTGGCGATGCCTGGCGGTGCGGTACCCGGATAAGGCGCAGGTTGCCCGCCCGTCAGGGGAACTGTCTCCAGCTTGCCGCCGCTTTGGAATAGAAGGGACCTTCCGTCGGCTGACCAGCCCGGCGGGCTAATGTGCCCTGGCGCAGCATAAGCTACGTGTGCGTCGGTGGAGGCGACAGTGACCGTTTCCAGCGTGCTCCACGGCGCCGGATTCCCTGCCGGGGACGGGGTGGTCAGCTCCACATCGGAGAACACCGCCTTGCGAAGCTCATCCTTATTGTGAGCGCACACGCCGATGCCGACGTAGAACGGCTCGTGCAAAGGAACCCTCATCGATCCGCCGGCGAAGCGAAAGCCACCGGCCTCGCCGCCAATCCACAGGTAGAAGGAATCGCCCCTCTTCTCGATGCGCAACCGGCGCGGCGCTGACACGTTCGACTCGAGCTCATGCGTCACCGCTCCCTTCTCCTCGCGGAATTGCAGCGAGGTCAGGCCGTCTCCGTGCAGGGCCGCGTCGGCATAGGCCGCGTCCGGATCGAGGCTCTGGCGAATCATGAGCACGGCCTTGCGATGCGCGTCGCCCTCCTTGTCCAGAATCGAGACCGTTGCGCTCAGCCGCACATCACCGGACATCTTCGTCCAGACAAACTGAAAGTCGTCCGAGGCGAACCACATGTTCTCGCCGCTGCCGCTGATGGTATACCTGCGGGTGAATGCGTCGTAGTCGACCGAGCCGGCCTGCAGCACGGTCCCGACATCGGTGTGATTCGCGAACAACCCGATCTGCGCCTGGGCCGAAACCATAAGGAGAATT
Source organism: uncultured Solibacteraceae bacterium (assembly GCA_964453955.1). GTDB lineage: Bacteria > Acidobacteriota > Terriglobia > Bryobacterales > Bryobacteraceae > CAWACP01. Next base: position 10,355 of record CAYVPZ010000078.1, read on the forward strand.
AGCCACGAATGAACACGAATACACACGAATAGAAAGCCAAAGTGTTTATTTGTGTTCATTCGTGTTCATTCGTGGCCAGCACCATGAACGGCGCCTGTTCTCGCAAACCGCCGGCCGTCGCCGCCCCGATGCGCACGTCGAGCAATTGATTGGCAGCGCGCGGCGCCGCCAGCTCCACCTTCAGAAAATTCCCGCTCAGCGCGCCCTCGTCGAGCGTCACCACGGACAACGTCCGTCCCACCATGGACCGCCGGAACGCCAGGTTCTTCTCCGCGGCCAGCTCGCGCAGCACGCGGTTGCGCTCCTTGCGCACGGGCATGGGAACCTGATCGGAATGCTCGGCGGCGCGGGTTCCCGGCCGTTCCGAGTACGTGAACACGTGCAGGTAAGTGAACGGGAGGCTGGCGATGAACTGCCGGCTCTGCTCGAACTCCTCGGCGGTCTCACCGGGGAATCCCACCATCACGTCGGCGCCGATGGCGGCGTCCGGCATCAGCGCGCGCGCCTTGCGGATGCGGTCCTCATAGTGGCGCGGGCGGTACTTGCGGTGCATCCGCCGCAGCACCGTGTCCGCCCCCGATTGCAGGGGCGCGTGCACGTGCCGGGCGATGCGCGGCTGGCTGGCCATCAGGCCCAGCAGATCGTCGCTGAAATCCATCGGCTCCACCGAGCTCAGGCGAACGCGCTCGATGGCGGTCTCCTCCAGAACACGGCGAACCAGATCCGCCAGACGCATGCTGCTGCCCGGTTCCCTGCCCCAGCGTCCCAGGTTGATTCCGCTCAGAACCACTTCGCGATAACGCCGGGCCAGGTTGCCAATCTCCGCGACCACGCGGTCGGCGGGCATGCTGCGGCTCGCCCCGCGCACGAAGGGGATAATGCAGAACGAGCAGCGGTTGTTGCAACCGTCCTGAATCTTGAGATTCGGCCGGGTGCGCTCGCCCGCGGCGTCTTCCACCGGCGCAGCCAGAAACTCGCGCTGCGCGGAGATGTCGTCCACCTGGATCAGCCCGTGATAAGGAACCGCCGCTGTCTCGCCCACGATGTCGGCGATTCGCGTCTTGTGGGAATTGCCTATTACCCAGTGAACGCCAGGCATACCGGCGATCTCGTCCGGCGCGCGCTGGGCATAACACCCGGTCACCAGGATTCGCGCGGCGGGATTCTCTCGGTATACCCGGCGCACGGTCTGGCGTAGATCTTCGTCGGCAGTGGAGGTAACCGTACAGGTGTTGAGGACAACCAGTTGTGCCTCGGAGACTTCGCCGACCTGGGCCAGTCCCTTCGCGGAGAGTGCCGTCTCAATGGCGGCGCCATCGGCCTGGGAGGCG
>CAYVPZ010000079.1:0-11684 GCA_964453955.1 uncultured Solibacteraceae bacterium
TTCTTCGCTATATCGCGGAACACGACAAGTCGAAGACGCGCTGGGACAACCTCGACACCGGTGCATTTGTGTTTTGGTATCGCGGCAGCCCCCGCCCGCTCGCGGCTCGTTTCTCCAACTTTTCCTCGGATGCACCTTTCTCCGGAGCCGTGTGGACGGACGACCCGCCGTTGGATGTGTCCGGGATGACCCTGGTGAGACTCAATCCGCTCGGCCGTCTTACGCAGCTCATCGCAGTTCCTCCGCAGGTTGAAAAAACGGCGAACGCAGCGCCGTCACCGGATTGGGCGCCGCTGTTCTCCGCCGCGGGGCTGGATCAGTCGAAGTGGCTTCCGGCGCAGCCTGCCTGGACGCCTCCCGTCTATAGCGACGCGCGGGCGGCGTGGACAGGATCTCTGGCCGAGCGCCCACAGATCCCCATGCGGATCGAGGCTGCGGCATACCGGGGCAAGCCTGTCTACTTCGAGTTGATTGGTCCGTGGACCCGCCCGGAACGCATGCAGCCGTATCAGCCGACAACCGGCGAGCTGGCATCTCTGGTGGTCTCGAGTATTTTGCTGCTCGCGCTGCTGGCAGGTGGTGCGATGCTCGCACGGCGGAACCTGCGCCTTGGCCGGGGGGACCGCCGTGGCGCTTCTCGTCTGGCGGCCCTGGTTCTCGCGACGTCGGCGGTGGTATGGCTCTTTGGCGCGCATCACGTCCATGACTTTTCCGAACTCAGGCTCTTCATGCAGTATTTGGGCGGGGGGCTTACCTTTTCCTGCTGCCTCTGGGTTCTCTACATTGCATTGGAGCCGTATGTGCGCCGCCGCTGGCCGGCCACGCTGGTCTCCTGGAGCCGCTTGCTGGCGGGAGGCTTTCGAGATCCCCTGGTAGGGCGCGACGTGCTTGCCGGGTGTCTTTTGGCTTCGTCCACTACCGCTCTTGAAAGGCTGGGGTGGTTTGTTCCCTTGTGGCTCGGGTATCTTCCGGTGCAGCCCCGACCGGGTCCGGAATTGCTGTTTATGGGCGCGCGCACGATCATTGCCGATATATCGGCCATATTGATCGGTGCGCTTTTCGTCTGGTTTGGGTTTCTGTTTATCCTGGTCCTTCTCCGGGCGTTGCTGCGCAAGGAGTGGGCGGCGGTCGCATTCTTTCTTTTGATCTGCGCCCTCGGCTTAATTGGGAGCGAGGACCCCGCTCGCTCGTTGACCACTCTGGTCTGGGCTGGTCTGGCTGTATTTCTGCTGACTCGGCTGGGCTTGCTGGCAGGGCTTGCTAATGCCGTCATATACAGTTTCCTGACGCGCTTCCCTCTGACGACCGACGGGTCGGCCTGGTATGCGGGCATCAGTCTGACGGGGATTCTGCTAATGGCTGCGATAGCGCTCTATGGCTTCTACACCTCCCTGGGAGGCCGGCCGGTTTTCGGAGGCGCAGTGATCGAAGAATGAGAAATACTGGCCTGGCAGATGGTAGAACTGAGCAGCCCGTGGTGGAACTCACTGCGCGCCTAATTCGGGGACAGGCAACGAGATTCCGCAGCGAACAGTGGATTGTTTTCATTGCCTTTCCGGTACGGAATGTCGTCGCGTGTCCCCGAATTGGTCGAACGGCCACCTTCTTGTTTTTGCTGTTTTTTTTGTGCCTGCTTTGCGGATCGGTTGCCGCGCATCCGGCGTCGGGGATCGTCGTCGATACCCGCGGGAACATCTACTTCATCGACTCTCGCCACGCCGTCATGATGGTGGACGGCAATCACGAAGTGAGCGTGGTGCGGAAGGTCACCGATGGCCACTGGCTCGCTCTCGACGAAGCGGGACGCTTCTCCAGATCGACGCCAAAGTATTTCGAGCGGATCACGCCGGACGGCGCCATCCCCACCTTGATATTCGCCGGGGGCGGCGCTCCGCTGGTGGTTGCCAGCGATGGCGCGCTTTACTACGCCAGTGGTGAATCGAACGGCGATCCCATGTTTCCGGGAGGCCTGGGTCTGTCGCGAATCCTGCCGGATGGACGCCAGTCGGCGGTTTCGGATTCGCTTCGGGAGATACTGCGAAGCTGGGACGACGGAATTACCGGTGTGGCGGCCGGATACGACGGATCCGTGTACGCAGCCACATGGACCGGCGTGGTGAAGATCGGGTTCGATGGAACCGCCACGGTGGTCAGGCACCCCATTTCCGTGCCGGAATGCGATCCCGACCCGGCCGATCACAAACCTGAGAACAGGCTTCCCTACCTCAGAGGGATCGCGGCGCTCCCCGACGGAACGGTCTACGCGGCCGCTACAAGCTGCCACGCGGTTGTAAGAATCGGCACGGCGGGCGCCGTTACGACGGTACTGAAAAGTGAGAGGCCGTGGTCTCCCACCGGAGTGGCAGCGCATGGAGGCGACCTCTATGTGCTCGAATACACCAATGCGAATGGGCCTGCCACCGAAGGCTGGCGCCCGCGGATCCGCAGGATCGATGGCCAGGGGCACGCGACTACCGTGGTTTCCTTGCGGTGACGGTGGTTGGCCTCGATCTCACTCCATGCGGAGGGCCGTCATTGGTTCCACTTTCATGGCCCGGCGCGCAGGTCCCCCGCTCGCCACGAATGCCACCACCGCCATGAGCGCGATTGCACAGAGGTAGGTGAGAGGATCGTGCGCGCCGATGCCGTAGAGGATCTGGCTGAAGAACGTTCCTCCGGAGAAAGCCAGCACCAGACCAACGGCCACGCCCACTGCCAGCATGATGGCGGTTCGAGTGAGCACGGCGCGGGCTACCTGCGAGGGGGCGGCTCCCAGTGCGATGCGGATGCCGATTTCCCGCGTTCTGCGGGATACCGCGTAGGCCATGATTCCGTAGACACCGGTTGCCGCCAGAATCGCCGCCAGTATTCCGAACGAGGCCAGCACTACCGCTACAAATCTGGCTGGGAACAGCGCCATGCCGATGTCGCTCGAGAGGCTGCGGTCGTTGAAGACGGTGATGGAGGGGTCGAGTTCGGAAACGGAGCGGCGCATCAGACGGATGGTCTCGGCTTCGGCCAGCGGAGAACGCACAATCAGTATCTGGCCCTGGCTCCAGCGCTGTTCGATGGGCTCAAAAATGGCCGGCTGGGGCGATTCGCCAAGGGACCAGTATTTTCCGTCTTCCACGACGCCGGCGATCTGAATCCACTTCCCGGTGGTGGTATGGCGGAATCGCTTGCCGATGGGATCTTCGCCGGGCAGGAGCTGGCGGACGAAGGTCTCATTCACGAGGGCGACGAGAGTAGCATCTTTCTTATCGCGCCGATCCACGTCGCGGCCGGCAACGAGGCGTGTGTGCAGAGCCTGGAGGTAGCCTGGCGTGATGGCGAAGCTTTCCGTCCTGGGGACGTCGCCCGGGCGCGGCTCGGGCTTGCCTTCGAGATACACGGCGTCGTTCGACGGATTCAGGGTTAAAGGCACGCGATCGCTCATGGCGGCAGCCTGAATTCCCGGCATCCCGCGGACCTTATCCAGCAGGCGGCGCTGGAACTCGCGGCCGCGCTCCTCGTCGTAGCCTTGGCCGGCAAGATCGAGGGAAAGGACGGCGGCATGCTGGGGCTGGAATCCGAGATTCAGATGGAGCGCGTGCTGCAAGCTTCGCAATACCAGAATGCTGCCAATGAGCAGGACCACGGAGAGAGCCACCTGGATGGTGACGAGAATATCGCGGAGGTTCAGCCGGTGAAGTTTATGCCAGGGCGCGTCGTTCTTCATGGCTCCCGCAAGGCCGGTGCGAGCGGATTGCAGTGCCGGCGCCAGGCCGAACAGGAAAGCGGTGAGAAGCGAAACGGCGGCGGCAAAGAGCAGTACGCGCATGTCCATTCCAACGTGAGGAAGGATGGGGATGTCCAGAGGCGGACGCCACAAGTTCACCAGATCGATGAGCCACCAGGCCAGCAGCACCCCCGCCGCGCCGCCGGCAATGGAAAGCAGCAGGCTCTCGGTAAGAAGCTGGCCGACGAGCTGGCCCTGGCTGGCGCCCAGGGCAAGGCGGATGGCGGTTTCTTTTCTGCGGTCGGCCGCGCGGGCCAGCAGGAGGCCGGCGAGATTTACGCAGGCAATCAGCAGCACCAGGCCGGCCACAACCATTAACACGGCGGAGGACCCGATAATGCCTCCGCGCCCGTAGGTACCGCCCATGCCGGGCGGGGAAAGAACGATGGAAAAGCCTGCGTCCACTTTGGGGTATTCGCGGCCGAGTTCGGTGGCGATGTTGTTGATGGCTGCCTCGGCGCTTTTCACGGAAACGCCGGGCTTCAGGCGACCGACCACCCAGACGGCCCCGGCGCCGTTGTTGCCACGGTCGTCCATCCATTTCTGGTGCCCGATCTGCTCCGACATCGCCAATGGGACAAAGATCTCCGGGGTGAACATGGGCTCGGCGCCAATGAATGCCGGGGGCGTTACGCCGACGATGGCGTAATCGAGGCCGTCGATTTTGACCTGCTTGCCGACAATGGCAGGGTCGCCCGCGAAGTGCGCCTGCCAGCAACCCCAGGTGATGACGGCCACGGGATGACCGCCGCGTTTGACGTCGTCCGCGGGATCGAGCAGGCGGCCGCGGATGGGTTGAACGCCCAGCATATCGAAGTAATTTCCGCTGACGGCATTCCCCCAGAGACGGGCATTGCGAGCGCCGGCGGGGCTGATATTAAAAACCGCGATGTGGTACACGGCGAGGGCGCTCAACACGGTATTGCGGTCGCGATAGTCCTTGTAGTCGGGCCAGGAGAACATGGGGTCGTCCTGCCTGGAGGTGTGCCGGTTGAATAAGACGAGTTCGTTCTGGTTGCGAACTCCGAAGGGCCGGAAGACTACGGCGTTCACCAGGGAGAAGATGGTGGTGTTGGCGCCGATTCCCAGAGCGAGGGTGACGATGGCGACGGCGGTGAAACCGGGGCTGGAGCGGAGGCGGCGGAATGCCAAGGACAGATCCTGGCGCAACATAGCCATCCACTGGGCACGTTGGTGGCCGTGAGAAAACTACCGATTATCAATCGGAACGCGGCGTCGAATGCGCGGTTCTGGGAATAATTTGCGCGCGAGCGGTCGGTTGGGGGAGGGGGAGGGTTGGAGACCCGCCGCAGGTTGTGGATACGCGAGCGCTGGAAGAAGGGATTTGCCGGCTACCACTCCGAAAACACGGAAATCCAGCATTGACCCGTCCCGGCAACCAGTGAGATGGGCCAACCATTCCCGTTAACAAAGTTGATCTGGCTGACTCCGGCGACCTCGAAGGGAGCCGGACCGGCATACAGCACGGTGACCGGCTCAGAGGTTGGGCCCGACCAGAAAGCAGGGCAGCACGGCATACTCGACGTCAATGTCAGCGGCAGCACATTGGCCGGCAACGGAAGCCCTACGATGGCGCCATCGGGCTGCGCCGGTGCGATCGGCCCAAGCCCGGTGGCGTAGACCGTCACATCGCTTCCGACTTTCGCCGGGTTGGACGCCGAGTTGATGGTTCCATTCTGATTCACAACGAGCGTGGAACCGTTCAGAGTGAAAACGCCTGGATGGGCATCCACGGCCGTCCGCGTGATGCAGTTTGTGGCGGCCCCACTGTAACTTACGCAAATGTCCACCGTCTGGCCGCTGGTAAGCGACCATGGGGCGATCGCGTTGATCTGGCCATCCTGCACGTATAACAGCGGTCCCGGCGTCCCGTTAAAAGTCACCTGGACGCCGGCCAGTTCGGCCGGAAACCCGGTTTGCATGCTCACCGTCGGCGCCGCGCCGGTGGCCGGTCCCAGTCCTTGCCCGAATAAGCTGACCAACTCACCGCCCGAGATCGCCGTGCTGTCGTAATTGGCGGCGTTGCCTACACAGGCGAGTTGCACGGTCTGCGCGTTCAGGTTCGGGGAGAACTGGATGAGAGCCAGCGAATCGCCGTCCGCTGTTGGCAACGTCTCATCGAGCACGTCTACCGTTGCATTTGCGCGCACGGCCATCGCCGGCCGGTACCCGGCGAACCCCGCCTTCGTGGCCGGGATATAGGTGGCCTGCAAGAGACTGCCGCTCGCATCGAGCACGGCGAGCGCGGAGTTCATACCGGCGGAGCATGGCGTGACGCTGTCCTTCGCCGGAAAATTGGCGGCGACCGGAGGCGTAACTGACCACCCGTTCGTGGCACCGGAGGCCAACACCACGTAGCTATTGCCCTCCCCGTCCAGTGCCACCGCAGCGGGGAGCGACGACCCAGGCAGGTCTTGCGAGAATATCAGCCCGGCGCCCTGGGCGTTGAAGCGCATGACCAGAAAATCGGCGCCGCTGTTACCCTGAACCGCCACCGTCGCATTGTCCGCGGAGTCCACCGCGACACAGCAGGCCGCACTGCCCGCGGTAAATGTGGAATAAACGAGTCCCGTGCCGCTGGAATTCATGCGCGTAAGGTATACAGAGCCGGTCGAAAGGTAAGCGCCGGGCGTGGCCGGGTAGGTGAATCCCTGGGAGTTCCCGGTAACGAACGCGTCCCCGGAGCTATTTACGGCGATCCCGCGGGGTACGCCGCCGCCCAAATATGTGGCGTAATCGAGGGAGCCATCCGCCTTGAGGCGCACTACGAATCCGTTGTTGGCACTGTCGTTGGTGGCTGTCGACTGATAGGCGTCAGGGGTTGTCTGCATGCCCTGAAACGCTTCCCCGGTGACATATACACGCCCGCTCGAATCGACGGCGATAGCGGTTGGTATCTGCGCGCCAGCCGGAAACGGAGTTTGATAAACGACCGTTGCGCCGTCAGTTCCCAACTTCTCCACGAAAACGCTGGACCCATTCGGATTCCCTGCCAGATACACATTTCCGGCCGCGTCCACCGCCATGAGCAGCGCGGAGAATGCCAGCGTCGTCCGGTAAACCACAGCCCCTGCCGGGGTCAATTTCACCAGATAGCTTTGCGGCGTTGTTATATAGCCACTCGCCAGCCCGTAAATGCTGCCCTGCGCATCCGTCGCGACCGCCAGGTTGGTGGCAGGAAGCGAACCGTTACCGATCGGCTGGGAGAAATTGACGCCGAGCCGGAAGCTCTGCGCCGCCATCGCGGACGCAGCACTCAGGAGAACGAACCAGAGAGACGCTTGTCGAAACATGGTCTCACCTCCGCGAACGCCGTGCGCCATAACAACCTCTGTAAATCACCGTAACGCCCGCGCATCGATGGCGGGATCCCGCTTAGCGGCCAGCCAGCAACCTTCCCAGCACGGGCAGCGGGACGGCGCTCTCTTTCAGCGCGCGCTCGTGGAAGCCGGCCAGTGTGAAGGTATCGGCGTTAGCCTTCTGGTATTCGTCGCGGACCTGCCACCAGCCTTTCCAGCCTACGAAATAACAGGGCAACTGCGTCGACGAGAGCGCCGCCCGCTGCAGTTTCGCGATGGCTTCTTCCCTCTCCTGGAAGGTCTGGTTGAGCATCAGGTCCATGGCCTGCGCGTCGGTCATGCCCATGGTGTGCAGACGAATGTCGAGGATGGCGTTGCCGATGGCGCGCAGAATCTGCTTATAGAGGGTCATGCGGTAGCCGGGCGAGTCGCTCAGGTAGCCCTCGTCGGCCATGAGCTGCTGCGTGTAGAAGGCCCAGCCCTCGACGTAGGGCGTGTTGCCGTAGATGTTACGCAAAAGCCGCCGCGACCGAGGCTCCACGCGATTGGCATACTCGAACTGCACGTAGTGGCCGGGCATGGCCTCGTGCACGGTGAGATGCTTGAGGCCGTAGGTGTTGTATTCGCGCAGCTTCGATTCCACGCGCTCCTTCGGCCAGCTTTTCGGGATGGGCGTGACCCAGTAGAACGCGCCCAGTTGCGGCTCCAGCACCGGGGCCGGCGCGAACCCGCCCACGCCATAGATTCCGCGCATGAATTCAGGCGTCTCGATCACCTGCAGGTTTTTTGTTGCGAGCAGCGGAACCAGGTTTTTCGCGCGCACGAACTGGGTGGCCTCCACAAGATCCTTGCGCGCTTCGGCCAGGTAGTTTTCGGGCGTGGTGTGGTCGCGGGCGATTTTGTCGAGGGCCTCGCGGATGGAGAGCGGCGCGGCCAGTTTGGCCATCTTCTGCTGGGTGACTTTCAGCTCCGCTTCCGCTTCCGCAAGCACCTGCTCGGGGGTCTTATCCACCTCCAGCGTGTACTTGAACTTCAGATCGTAGTTGGTTTTTCCCAGCCGCCAGTCGCTGAGCCGGGTGGCCAGGTCGGTTTTCAGCCAGTGGTTGAAGCCGCGCAGGGCATCCACGGCCGGCTTCGCGGCCTGGTCGTACTGGGCGCGCAGGGCCGCCGGGGCGTCCGTCTTCAACGGCCCCTCGATCAGACCGATGTTGCCTTCGTTCTCCTGCTGGGCCACGCGGGTCCACACCTCCGGCGAGGAGATCAAATTGGCTTTCGCCTGCTCCATCAGGTTGGGGATACTGGCGAGGCGAGCGATGATGTGCTTGTAGCGCGTTTCCTTCGGAGCGTATTCCAGCACGTACGGCTCGAACAGCGCGTTCCCGGCCAGTTCCACGTATTGCGTGGGGTTGTGGCGCCAGTTCTGGATGGTGTCCAGCTCCAGCAACGCCTGCTCGATCTGATCGTGGATCATCCCGTAGTCGGCGCGGTCTTCGGGGGAGAGCTCCTTCGGGTCGATTTTCGCCAGGCGATCGCGGAAGCCGGTCCAGAACTGGTGCTGGCCACGCATGCCGGGCTGGCTGTAGTCGTCGATCATTTCGTCGAGGGGAAGCCGTTTGTGAAAGTGGTAGCCCTGCTGGGTCGCCGAAACCGGCGACTGCGCGAGGCTGCCGAAGACGAAATCGCCGCGCACTTGTTCGAAATCCACAGGCTCGTGTTTCTTGCAGGAAACGAGCGCCAGCGCGCACGCCAGCATCACCGCCCCGCTCCATTTCAACATGCCGCCACCGCCTTTTCGCAATCTTCCGCTTCGCCGAACTTCACGGTCCGCAGAGTGGGGTCGATGCTGCGCAGCAGCCCTCCGAGAACGCTGCCCGCGCCCACCTCGTAGCATTTCGTCACGCCCTGGCCGGCCAGATAGCGGATGCTCCCGGTCCACAGCACCGGGTTGGGGATCTGCTCGAAGAGGCCCCGCCGCGCTTCCGCTCCGCTCGAGACGGGTTGCGCCTGCCAGTTGTTGACGAGGGGCATGGCGAGGTCCCGGAACTCGGTTTCCTCCAGATGCGCGGCCATGCGCTGCTGCGCCGGCTTCATCAGCGCGCAATGGAAGGGCGCGCTCACCGGCAACAGCACGGCGCGCTTCGCTCCAGCGGCTTTGGCCAGCTCCATGGCCCGGTTCACCGCCCCGGCGTGGCCGGCAATGCCCACCTGATCGGGCGAGTTGAAGTTCGCCGCGCTCACCACCTCGCCCTGGGCCGCTTCGGCGAGAATCGCGTCGAGGGTGTCGAGCGGCAGCTTGAGCAGGGCGGCCATCGCTCCGACGCCCCTGGGCACCGCTTCCTGCATGTACTGGCCGCGCTTGCGGACCAGGCGCACGGCGTCGGCAAACTGCAGCGAACCGGCGGCCACCAGCGCGGAGTATTCACCCAGGCTGTGTCCGGCCACGAAGTCCGGGACGGTACCCATCGATTCGAGCACGCGCCAGGCGGCTGTGGAGACGGTGACCAGCGCGGGTTGGGTGTTCTCGGTGAGCTTGAGGTCCTCGTCGGGACCCTCGAAGCAGAGTTTCGAGAGGGCGAAGCCCAGCGCGTCGTCGGCTTCCTCGAATGTGGCGCGCGCGACAGGGTGTCGGTCCGCGAGACTCTTCCCCATACCGGCGTACTGCGAACCCTGGCCGGGAAACAAAAAAGCGATCTTCATGGATGGGCCGGAAACACCAGTGTAACTTTACGGGGCGGGCGCGCGCTTGGGCGGAGGTGGTAAGGAGGGGCGAACGCGGCTCGCCGCGTGTCCCGGGCCGCTTTCAGGTCTTGCGGCGGAACAGCGACACCAGCTTCCACCCCAGCAGCGCCGCGGCGGCCAGGGCGACGACGGCCCAGGTCAGCTCGCCCAGCAGAGAGTCGAGCGACATGACGCGGTCGCTGAAAACCCACCCGAGGGTCACGAAGATCGCGACGCTCAGGCACTCCCCCAGCACATCCCAGAGGAGAAAACGCGGCCACGGGTAGCTGGAGACGCCGCTGGCAAGATTGATCCAGGGGCCCAGCGGCGTGAGCAGCCAGCGCGTAAAGAAGACCCCCGCCCAGCCCCAGCTTCGGACTCTGGACTCCATCCGGTTCAGGCGCTCCTTGCCGCCGAGCAGACGGCTGAACCGTTGGAGCAGCCGGCGGCCGCCCCAGCGGCCAATGGCGTAGCCGGACAGGTCTCCGGCGATGGACCCGGCGCAGGCCAGGCCGATGGCCCATGCGGGGTCCAGCACCCCCTGCGCGATCAGCGATCCGGTGACAATCAGCAGCAGGGCGAGAGGCAGCGGCACGCCCACCGAGGCCACGACGGCAACCACGAAGAGGGCAGGAGAGCCGTATTGCGAGAGAGCGGCAAGCAGTGCGTCGCGCATTACGGGGCTTTGGCACGCTCCTTCGCGATGGCCTTTTCGAGGTCGCGAATGACCTCCTCCACGGGGCGTTTTTGCTCGCGGGCGATGGCGCGCAGCGGCCGGCGGTCGTGCTCGCGCGGCTCCACGCCAATGGCCGCGTAGAGGATCTGCTTCGGCGCATGGTGGGAGTGAGCGACGAACGGCACGGTCATCCAGGAGTGAATGGGCTGATTCTCCCAGGCGAGGTAGCGGGCGTGCCGCGCCGCCCGGTGGCCGAGAATGAGGAGGGCAGCGACGGCCACAAGGAAAGCCAGCCCGAGAAACAGACCCCGCCACCACCACGTCCTTAGCACGAATCTACTATAGCGGTGACACGCACCTTTACAAAATTTCTCCCATCCGTTGCGCCATCTTTTTCGTCATTACGGGTGGAGGAGAGGCCATGGAAACGAAATCGCTCGCTGCTTCGAGGCCGTTGCCCGTACGAATCGCCAAGGGCGCGGTTTACTGTCCCATTTGCACGCATACGGTGGAGGTGGAAATCCTGACCACGAGCCGTTCGGCGCGCGTCCGCGACGGACAGAAGTGCCCGCGCTGCGGCTCGTCGATCGGTTCGGCGTACGTTCTTTCCCGGGAGGATCGCGCCGCCGCGTGAGTTCTCGTGGTAAGGTACTGATAGGTGAAACGCAAACCGGTCACGCCCGATGGCGTCGTGGACAAGCGCATCATGGAACGCGCCACCAGCGGTCTGGAGACAGACAAGCTGAACCGTTCCAGTAAGTGCGTGGTGTGCGCGTCGGCCTGCCCGCCCAGCTCGGCGGACGGGCTGTGCTGGGTGTGCCGGCGGCTCAAGATCAGCGCCTGGCGCGATTCGGACCAGCAGACGGCAGTTCAGGAATAGAGCGGTTTCCCCACCTGGCGCGCCAGCGCCTGCTCGTAAACGAAACTTCCCACCGCGACGTCTTCCATCCCCAGGCCAACCGATTTGAAGATGCTGACGCGGTCCGGATTCCAGTCGGCTTTGAGGGACTGCAGCTCCACCACGTTGGCCCAGCAGTCGGGGATGATCAGGTCGCCGGCTTCGTTTTGGGCGGCGTCGAGGGCGTCCACGGCGATGACGGCCGCGCGCCGCACCAGGGCTTCGGGCAACTCGCGGCGGTTGGACATGTTCGATCCCATGGCGTTGATGTGAACGCCGGGGCCGATCCAGGCG
>CAYVPZ010000080.1:0-11655 GCA_964453955.1 uncultured Solibacteraceae bacterium
GACGACGTGGAATTGTGCGCATTGCTGGGCGAATTCCTGCACCGCGAAGGTTACACCGTGCATTTCGAGCACGATGGGCGCGCGGGGCTTTCCCAGGCGCTCGAGGGCGGCTTCGATCTTATCATCCTTGACGTCATGATGCCCGGGATGGACGGATTCGAGGTGCTGAAACGCGTGCGCCAGCAGAGCCGGGTTCCCGTGCTGATGCTGACCGCGCGCGGCGAGGACGTGGACCGCATCGTCGGCCTGGAGCTGGGCGCCGACGATTACCTCTCCAAACCCTTCAACCCGCGCGAACTGGTGGCGCGCATCAAAGCCATCCTGCGCCGCACCGACAGCAAGATCAGCAGCGGCCGGATCGAGGTGAACGGCATTGCGCTCGACCCGGGCACGCGCCAGGTGCTGCGGGAGGGCTCGCCCGTGGAAACCACCACCCTGGAGTTTCAGATTCTGGAGATGCTCATGCGCGCTTCCGGCCGCGTGGTCTCCCGCGACGCGCTGATGGAGGCGCTGTACAACCGCAAGGCCACGCCCTTCGACCGCTCCATCGACATGCACGTCAGCCACCTGCGGCGGAAGCTGGAAAACGATACGCCCCTCATTAAAACGATTCGCGGGGTCGGCTACCAGTTCGTCAATGCGCCCGAGAGCGCGGCCGGGGCATCATGAGATCTCTGTTTGCCAAAATCCTGTTGTGGTTCCTGGCCACCACTGTGATCACGGGCTTCGGTATCGCCGTCACCTCCGCCGTCGCTTTTGAATCCGGCGCGGGGCGGCCGGGAATGCTCTCGGACGTCATCGTACAGCGGGCCGACGAAGCCAGGCTGGCGTACGAACATGGCGGCGCGCCCATGCTGGCCGCGACGCTGGCGAGGCTGCGTGGCGCGGGCCGCAACGAGGTGATCTTCACCGACGCCCGCGGGCGCGACCTGCTGACCGGTCGGAACCGCTCCTCGCTGCTGCCGCACGCCGAAGGCACCTTCGCCTGGCTGGCGCGCATCCCGAGGATGAGAATGGCGCATCAGGATTCCACCGGGCGGTACTGGCTGGTGCTGATGGGCCCGCCGCGAGTGATGTTCTGGTTCCTGCGGCCGGAGCACCTGTGGGTTCTCGGCCTGTGCGTCCTGTTGTGCTACTGGTTGTCGTGGCATCTGACCTCGCCGGTGCGCAAATTGCAGCGCGCGGTGGACTGCTTCGGCCGCGGCGAGCTCAACGTCCGCGCCGAGGCCAACCGCCGCGACGAACTGGGCCAGCTTGCCCGCACCTTCAACCTCATGGCCGACCGCATTCAGACGCTGCTGACCGCCGAGCGGCGCCTGCTCCTCGATATTTCCCACGAACTGCGCAGTCCGCTGGCGCGCCTGAGCGTGGCCGTCGAGCTGGCCCGTTCCGATAAGGACCCGGCGGATCTCGATCGCATCCAGAAGGAGGCCGACCGGCTCAACACGCTGATCGGCGAACTGCTGCAGGTCACCCGTGCCGAGGGCGATCCCTCGCTGCGCATCATGGAGCCGGTGCTGCTCAACGACGTGGTGGGCGAAATCGTGGACGACACGTCCATCGAGGCGCGCGCGAAAGACTGCGAGTTGGCCTTCCATGCCGGCGCCAATCTGATGCTGGACGGCGACGCCGAGCTGTTGCGCCGCGCGGTGGAGAACGTCGTCCGCAACGCCATTCGCTATGCTCCCCATGGCAGCCGCATCGAAATCGATCTGACCCGCCGCGGCCAGGACGCCGTGGTTCGCGTGCGCGATTTCGGCCCCGGTGTGCCGCAGGAATCTATCGAGCGCATTTTCGACCCGTTCTATCGCATCGATTCGGACCGCAATCGCGGCAGCGGCGGGACCGGCCTGGGGCTGGCCATCGCCCGGCGGGCAGTCCAATTGCACGGCGGGACCATTCGCGCGCAAAACGCCGCGCCGGGGCTTCAGGTGATCATTGAGCTGCCCGGCTCCGGTCCGGCTGCCGAGCCTGCGCCCGCTCCGCGCCAGACGGCCGATGTGGGCGGAGGATACGCGGCGTAGCCGCGTTTCCTGGCAACGCCCGTCGAGGAGTCGGCTGGCGCCACGCGGACGCACCCCCGACGAAAGACGTCCCGCAGGGACGATGAAGCAGCGATGTGCAGCGCCCCGGGAACTCTGTTCGGAAGGTTGGCGTCGAAAACCTCAGACCATGCTCCGTGCACAAGGCAAGTTGTGGCAGCCGCCTCGGATCCTGATGGTTTTTGCAGTACTGGCCGGATCCCTATCTCTCAGGGCAACCGAGAGAGACTGGATCGCCCATGAGGCTCAAGCCATAGTCGTAGGTACGTTCAGTCCAAGCCCGACATTCCTATGGTTTGATGGGTGGCACGTCAACGGGGTCATCCGCGTTGACGAAGTCCTATGGGGACCACTTGCCTCGCCAGATCAGTTTCCGGTTCATATGCAAGTGGGAGAGCCATTGCCAGTGGTGGCCACCGCCGCGTTATCCCAGCTTTACCTTACAAAGAGGGCTATGGTTCCTCCGGCGCATCGACAGGAACACTTGGGAGTCCGCCAATGGTTTCTCCGACACGGGATTCCGGGATCTATCGGACCGCGCCCACTGGGAGGAGTACATTCGTCTTCACCGGCGCTGATCGTCTTGTCCCCCAACAGGACCATTATTGAAACGGAGCTCCGTCGGTGCGTGGAACTGTTGGCGAGGCAAGGGGGCGTGCATATTACAGTGCGCCGACGCCACACCTGAGGGAAAATGATTCATGAGTGGTATCCAGTTTGTAACCGACGAGAAGGGCCGCAAGGTCGCTGTTCTAATCGACCTGAAAAAACACCGGGCCATCTGGGAAGACTTCTGGGATGGTCTGGTGTCTGAATCGCGCCGCAAGGAAAAGGCGTTCCTTACGAGCAATACCGGGCAAGCCGCCTGAAGCGCACCCGCCCACGCGGCTAAGTACTCTCTCGAAATCAAGAGGTCGGCGCAAAAGGAGTTGGATGCGCTCGACGAGACGCTGTTCATCCGGATCGATCGCAGGATTCTGGCGCTGGCGGATAACCCGCGGCCAGCGGGAGCAAGAAGCTGAAAGGCCACAAGGACCAGTGGCGCATTCGATCAGGCGATTGGCGCGTGCTGTATATCATCGACGACACGGCAAAGCTCATCAGTGTCACGCGCATCGCAAACCGCCGCGAAGTCTATGAATGACCGCATCATTCAAGCGGGTCGCGGAGTAGGGCTCCGTGTCTGCGACCCGTGCCGCCTGTCCGCACCCATTCTGCTAAGCTCAATGGTTTCTCCATGACCTGCACAAAACAGTTCTTCCTCCCGATGCTGCTGCTGGCGGCCTGCGCGACGCTCTCCGCGGAGACCAGGCTCTTGCGATTCCCCGACATCCACGACCACCGCATCGTGTTCACCTACGGCGGCGATCTGTGGCAGGTGGCGGACACCGGGGGAACCGCCACGCGCCTCACCGCTCACCCCGGCGTGGAAGTGTTCGCGCGATTCTCTCCCGACGGCAAATGGATCGCGTTCACCGGCCAGTATGATGGCGACGAGCAGGTTTACATCATTCCGGCGGGTGGCGGCGAGCCGCGACAGTTGACTTACTATCCGGCGCGCGGTCCGCTTGCGCCGCGCTGGGGCTACGACAATCAGGTGATTGGCTGGAGTAACGACGGCAGTTATGTGGTTTTCCGTTCCCTGCGCGATTCCATCGCGCTCTTTAACAGCCGCCTGTACCGCGTCCCGGTGAACGGCGGCCCGGCCGAAGCGCTGCCCATGCCGGCGGCCGGCTCCGGTTCATACTCTCCAGAGGGCAATCTCATTGTCTATTCGCCCGAAGCGCGCGATTTCCGGCCGGAGAAGCGCTACAGTGGCGGCACGGCGAACGAGCTCTACATCTTCGATCTCGCCAGTCACGACGCCAAACTCATCTCCGAGGGGCCGCGCGCCTGCCGCGACCCCATGTGGATCGGCAAGCGGATCTACTACAATTCCGACCGCGATGGCCATTTCAACCTGTACGCCTACGACACGGAATCCGGCCAGACGGCGCAGATTACTCACAGCACGCTGTGGGACGTCCGCTGGCCCGGTTCCGACCGGCAGGGCCGCATTGTCTATGAGCTGGATGGCCAGTTGCAGGTGCTGGACGTGACCACCGGCCAGAGCACGCCCATCTCCGTCGACGTCCCCGACGACGGCATCAACCGCCGGCCCGCGTGGATCTCGGCGGCCGATCATATCGAGAGCGCGGGGCTGAGTCCCAAAGGCGAGCGCGTATTATTCAGCGCGCGCGGGGACATCTTTTCGGCGCCGGTGGAGAAGGGTCCGACGCGCAATCTGACGCACTCCCCGGGGGCGCATGACAAGTGGCCGGCGTGGTCGCCGGACGGCTCGAAGGTGGCGTTCATTTCCGACGCCACTGGCGAAGAGGAGATTTACGTGGTGGCCCAGGATGGCTCGTCGCCAGCCGAGCAGGTTACCACCGGCGGGCGGGCGTTCCGCTATCAGCCGAGATGGTCGCCGGATGGAAAACGGATCGCCTTCAGCGACAAGGACGGGCGCGTCTGGGTAGTTACCATCGCGGACCACAAGTTACTGGAAGCGGCGCACTCCACCGACGGCGGCGTGCACGATTATGAATGGTCGCCTGGCGGTGGCTGGCTGGCCTTCAGCATGAATAACCCGACCGGATTCTCGGCCCTGTACATCTGGGGCGCCGAGGACAACAAGCTTCACCAGGTGACCAGCGGCACGTTCAACGAAGATACTCCGGCGTGGGACCCTAAGGGCGACTGCCTGTATTTCCTCGCCGACCACGAGTTTCATCCCCAGCTTTCCCGAATCGAATTCAACTTCGCCACTAACCGCTCGCGGGGCATCTTTGTTCTTACTCTTCGCAAAGACGTAAAGAACCCGTTTCCACTCGAAAGCGACGAAGTCACCATAAAATCGCCGGATGATGCCGTGAAGGATAAGGATAAGGACAAAGACAAAGATAAGGACAAGGATAAGCAGGCCGCCGAACCGAAGGACAAAGGCATCGACTTCGATGGCCTCCCCC
The DNA here is from genome assembly GCA_964453955.1 of uncultured Solibacteraceae bacterium. Taxonomy (GTDB): domain Bacteria; phylum Acidobacteriota; class Terriglobia; order Bryobacterales; family Bryobacteraceae; genus CAWACP01. Next base: position 5,051 of record CAYVPZ010000080.1, read on the forward strand.
AGCGTGTAACTCGCGTGCCGCTGGACGCGAATAACTACTACGGCCTTTTCGCCAAGTCCGACGCGCTGGTGTACGGTGTTTTCCCGGCACGGTACTATGGCCGCGACGCCGAGACCAAGCCAGCCCTGCGCATCTTCGCGTTCAAGGACCGCAAGGAGACCACTCTGGTTGACGACATGGCCGCGGCCACCATGTCGCAGGACGGCTCGAAGGTGCTGGTCCGCCAGGGACCTTCATGGAACCTCTACGATGCGACGCCCACGGGCGCTTCCAGCAAGAAGACGGTGTCCACAGCGGGCCTGATGCTGGAGCGTGTTCCCACTGAGGAGTGGAAGCAGATCTTCAATGAGGTCTGGCGCCGCTACCGCGATTTCTTCTACGCGCCGAACATGCACGGCCAGGATTGGGAAGCGATCCGTGAGCGCTACAGCCAGTTACTGCCCTATGTCGCCCACCGCTTCGACCTGAACTACGTGTTGAGCGAGATGATCTCGGAGCTGAGTGTCCAGCACACTTACATCGATGGCGGAGACATGCAGATGCCCCCGCGCCCCCATCCCGGTCTTCCAGGGGCGCGGTTCTCCGTGGACGAGGCCTCCAGCCGTTACCGGATCGCGAAAATCCTGGGGGGCCAGAACGAGGAAGACGTCTACCGCTCGCCGCTCACTGAAGTTGGCGTGGACGCCCGGGTGGGCGACTATGTTCTCGCCATCAACGGCGAGGATGTAACTACCCGCGATGACATTTATAAGTACCTCCGCCATGCCGGCGATGCGCCCGTGCAGTTGACTCTCAACAGCACTCCCACGGTGACCGGCGCTCGCAAAGTCACATACCATCCGCTTGCCAGCGAGATGAATCTCCTCTATTTCAACTGGGTGGAGCAGAACCGAAAGAGGGTGGACGAGTTATCGAACGGCCGGATCGGTTACATTCACCTTCCGGACATGGGCGAAGCGGGCATCCGGGAATTCATCAAATGGTATTATCCACAGCTTCGCAAAGACGCGCTGCTGATTGACGACCGCGGCAACGGCGGGGGCAACATCTCGCGCATGGTGATTGAGCGGTTGAGCCTGAAGTTGCTCGGGGTTAGTTATGATCGCACCTCTGCCACGGCCCTCACTTACCCGGACGGTGTTTTCATCGGGCCCAAGGTGGTCCTGCTCGATCGGAATTCCGCCTCCGACGGCGACATCTTTCCGTGGATGTTTCGCAATGCCGGGCTGGGGCTGCTCATCGGCGAGCGCTCCTGGGGCGGCGTTGTGGGTATCACCGATCACGGCGCGCTGATGGACGGCGGGACGGTGAATGTTCCCGAAGACGCTTTTGCCACGGCCAAAGGCGAATGGGAGGTGGAAGGCCACGGCGTGGACCCGGATATTGTGGTGCACAACGACGCGAAATCGGTGATCGAAGGGCACGATCCGCAACTGGAGCGTGGCGTCGCCGAATTGCTAAAGAGCCTGGAACAGTCCACTCCGAAACTTCCGGAACACGCGCCGTTTCCGGTGAAGGTGAAGTAGCGCGTCCTCAAGTAACATTGGGCCTTGGGGGTTTCGCGACTGAACTCTTCCCGTAGAACATTCCTGGCGGGCGCGGCGGCTGCGTCGATGGCGCATCCGGGCGCCATCGCGGAAGCCGTCACTTCCGACCGCGAGTACTGGCTCGGCATGCTCACCCGCATCGCCGATCCGGTTCTCTCCACGCTCAGCCAGCGGAAGCTCGCCGCCTCCATGCCCGTCGAGGCGCCGCTGGGCAATGCCGAAGAGCGCCGATTGTACACGCATCTGGAGGCCCTCGGCCGCTTGCTGGCGGGCATCGCGCCGTGGCTGGAGTCCGGCCACGGCGGCGGCCACGAAGCCGGCCTCCGCCGCCACTATGCCGATCTCGCCCGCCAGTCCATCGCCGCCGCCGTCGACCCGTCCTCACCCGACCGCATGAACTTCACCCGCGGCGGGCAGCCCCTGGTGGACGCGGCCTTTCTCGCGCTCGGCGTGTTGCGCGCGCCCACCCAGCTCTGGCAGGAACTCGACGCCGGCCTCCGCCGTCACCTGGTGGATGCGCTTCGTTCCACGCGCGCGATTACTCCGGGCCCCAGCAACTGGCTGCTGTTCAGCGCCACCGTGGAAGCCTTCCTCGCGTGGGCCGGCGAGCCGTGGGACGCTGCGCCCATAGACTACGCGGTGCGCCAGCACGAGCAATGGTACAAAGGCGACGGCGCGTACGGCGACGGCCCGGAGTTTCACTGGGATTATTACAACAGCTTCGTGATCCACCCGCTGCTGCTGCAGGTTGTCGAGACCATGGCCCCCATGTCGAAGAACTGGGAGTCACTCCATCCGGCCATTGTCGCCAGGGCCCGGCGCTACGCCGCGGTGCTGGAGCGCCTCATTGGACCGGACGGCGCGTTTCCGCCCATTGGCCGGTCGCTCGCCTACCGCTGCGGAGCATTTCATCTGCTGGCCCTGATGGCCCTGCGCCGCGATCTGCCCGACGGCGTGAATCCGGAGCAGGTGCGCGCCGCGCTGAGCGCGGTAATTCGGCGCGCCATGGAAGCGCCAGGCACGTTCGATGCGAACGGCTGGCTCACGGTCGGATTCCGCGGACACCAGCCGGGCATAGCCGAGCGCTACATCTCCACGGGAAGCCTCTACCTCTGCTCCACCGTGCTGCTGCCGCTCGGACTCGCGAGTACCGATCGTTTCTGGAGCGCCCCCGCTCAGCCGTGGACATCGCGCCGCATCTGGAGTGGCGAGGCCGTCGCCCCGGATCATGCGATGCCGGACGTTGGCTTCCCAGGAACGAACAGATGAAACAGGAACACAACGCGCCAATGCGCTGATTCTCCAGAGGCCCCGGCCACGGCTGTCGAATTGCATGTGATGCAGCTTCAGGGAGAGCCCGATGCTGTCATCCATCAAACACGCCTTCCGTGTACTGCGCAAGGATCCCGGCTTTACCGCGGTCGCCATCTTCTCGCTGGCCATCGGTATTGGCGCCACCTCGGCGATGTTCAGTTTCGCCGACGCGGTGCTGCTGCGGCCCCTGCCGGTGATGAAGCCGGATGGCGTTGTCGCGGTGACCACCGCTGAGTCGTCGGCCTTCAGCGCCAACACGGCGATCTCATACCCGGATTACGCCGACCTGCGCGATCGCAATCGCAGCTTCGATGGTCTGGTGGCGGCTTCCTATGGGCAGTTTGGTTTCAGCCCTAATCTGCGAACATTGCCACGGATGAAGCTTGGCCTGTTTGTTTCGGGTAATTTGTTCCGGGTACTCGGCGTCGAGCCGGCGCTCGGACGCGGCTTCCGGCCCGATGAGGATCGGGCCGAGGGACGCGATGCCGTGGTGGTGCTCGGCCACGATTTCTGGGTGAGGCAGTATGGCGCCAGTCCGTCCGCGCTCGGCTCCCGGATGCGGCTGAGCGGGATCGACTTTACGGTGATCGGCGTGGCGCCCGAGCGGTTCACTGGCATCGACCAGTTTGTCCGGCCGGAGGTGTTTATCCCCCTGGCCATGTCGTCGCGCATGGGCCAGCAGAACAATCTCCACAACCGCGAGGTTCGCTGGCTCTTCGTCAAGGGCCGGCTGAAGCCGGGCGTGGGCATCGCGCGGGCCCAGGCCGATGTTGCGTCCATTGCGAAGGAGCTGAGCGGGACGTATCCCCAGACCAATCGCGATCGCCAACTCAGGGTGGAGACGGAACTGCAAATGCGCGCCGAGCAATCGCCGCCCACCGCGACCATGGCCGCGATGCTGATGGTGTTAGGTCTCTGTGTTCTGGCGGTGGCCTGCGCCAACGTAGCCGGCCTGTTGCTGAGCCGGTCCCGGGCGCGTTCGCGCGAAATCGCCATCCGCCTGGCCATCGGCGCGGGCCGCGGCGCCCTGGTGCGCCAGCTCTTGTTCGAGAACCTTCTGGTGGCGGTTGCGGGCGGCGCGGCGGGCGTGCAAGTGGCCTACGCCGCGGCAAAGTTCTTCAGCAATTATCCCATTCCCCCCGACCTGCCCATCGTTCTTGCGGCCACCGTGGACCGCCGGGTGTTGTTGTTCACACTGGCGGTCTCGCTGGTGAGCACCCTGTTATTCGGTCTGGCGCCCGCGTTGCGCTCCACGCGTCCGGATCTGGTTGCGTCGCTGAAAGCGGCGGATGCCGACAGTGGCGGGAAAAAGCGCTTCTGGGGCCGCAACACCATGGTGGCCGGCCAGGTGGCGCTTTCGCTGGTCCTGCTCACCATCTCGGCGGTTATGTTGCAGGGCTTCCGAGAACAGTTCACCCAGGGGCCGGGTTTCCGCACCCAACGCCTCTTCCTGACCAGCTTCGACACGGATCTGGCTCACTACTCCGAAGACCAGACCGCCCAGTTCTACACGAAGCTGCTGCGCCAAACCCGGTCGGCTCCGGGGGTGCGCTCGGCCGCGCTCACTTCCGCCGTTCCTTTGGACCCGCCGGACAGCGTGGATATCGTTCCGGAAGGCTATCAGATGCCACCCAGCCGGCAACCGCCGGTCGTCTTTGACACTTATGTGAGCGATGGCTATTTCGGCACGCTGGGTATCCCCATCCAGCAGGGGCGCGCGTTCCTTGAATCGGATCAAAAGGGCGCGCCCCTGGTGGCCGTGGTGAACGAGCACGCGGCAAAGCACTTCTGGCCCAAAGGAGACGCTCTGGGCAAGCGATTCCACCTGAAGAACGCCGGCGGAGACCTGGTGCAGATTGTAGGCATCGCCCGCATGGCCAAGTACATCTGGATTGCGGAGCCTCCGCTCGATTTCGTCTACCTGCCGTTCCGGCAGCATCCCAGCAGCGGCCTGGCGCTGGTGGCCGAATCGAGCGCGCCGGACGCGGCAACCCTCGCGCCGGCGTTGCGGGAAGTGGTTCGCGGGCTCGATCCCGATATGCCCGTATTCAACGTGCGCACCATCGAGGATTTCTACAACGAGAAAGCCGTCAAAGTACCGAACATCGCCGTGAAGACCATCACCGGTCTGGGGCTGATGGGTCTGATCCTGGCCATCGTGGGTCTCTACGGTCTGGTGGCCTACTCGGTGAGCCGCCGCACGCGCGAAATCGGGATTCGCATGGCCATCGGCGCGGACCGGACGAAGGTTGTCCGGATGGTGCTGAAACAAGGGCTGCGGCTTGGCACGGCCGGAGTCGCCGCCGGCCTGGTGCTGAGCGTCCTCGCATGCAACCTGCTCACCTCCCGGATGTGGATTGCCACGTTCGACCACGTGAATCCGCTGCTCTATGCTCTCATCGCCCTCCCGCTGCTGTCCATTACCGGGCTGGCCGCGTGGGCGCCGGCGCGCCGCGCGTCGCGTGTGGATCCGATACGGGCGCTGCGGGAGGAATGAATACAGGAACATGACGCGTGAATGCACCGTAATCCATGGGTGCAGCCACGACAGCCTGCAAGGAGACGCCCATGCTGACATCCGTCAAACACGCCTTCCGGGTACTGCTGAAGGACCCCGGTTTCACCGTGATTGCCATCTTTTCGTTGGCCATCGGCATTGGCGCCACCTCCGCCATGTTCAGCTTCGCCGACGCGCTGCTGCTGCGGCCTCTGCCGGTGATGAAACCCGATGGCGTTCTGGACGTGACCAACGCGGGCACCGCGGCGTTTGGCAGCAACACCACCATCTCTTACCCGGATTATGTCGACCTGCGCGACCGCTGCCGCACCTTCGATGGTCTGATAGCCGCTTCCTTCGGGCAGTTCGGGTTCAGCCCCAACGCGCAGACCCTGCCGCAGATGAAATTCGGCCTGTTCGTTTCCGGCAACTTCTTTCGCGTCCTGGGCGTGGAGCCGGCGCTGGGCCGCGGCTTCCGGGCCGACGAGGATCAGGCCGAGGGGCGCGATGCCGTGGTCGTGCTCGGCCACGATTTCTGGGTCACCCAGTATAACTCCAGCCCGTCCGTTCTCGGCTTCCACCTTCGCCTGAGCGGCGTCGAATACACCGTGATCGGCGTGGCCCCCGAGCACTTCACCGGGATCGACCAGTTTTTCCGGCCGGCGTTATTTATTCCGCTGGCCATGGCGCCGCGCATGGGCCAGGATAACCCTCTGCACAAACGCGATGCTCGCTGGCTGTTCGTCAAGGGCCGGCTGAAGCCGGGCGCGGGCCTCGATCAGGCTCAGGCCGATGTCGCGGTAATCGGGAAAGAGCTGCAGAAAACCTATCCGCAGACCAATCGCGATCAGCGGCTCAAGGTGGAGACGGAGCTCGAAATGCGCGCCGAGCAATCGCCGCCGAATGCGGCCATGGCCGCCATGCTGGTTCTGCTGGGTCTGTGCGTTCTGGCGGTGGCCTGCGCCAACGTGGCCGGCCTGCTGCTGAGCCGGTCCCGGGCGCGCTCGCGTGAAATCGCCATTCGCCAGGCCATCGGCGCCGGCCGCTGGTCCCTGGTGCGCCAGCTTCTGTTCGAGAATCTGCTGGTGGCCGTGGCCGGCGGTCTGGGGGGCGTGGCCATTGCGTACGCCGCGGCCCAGTTCTTCAACACTCTTCCCATCCCCACCGACATCCCGGTTGTTTTCTCCTGCGCGATCGATCGCCGGGTGCTGCTGTTCACGCTGGCGGTATCGCTGCTGAGCACGCTG
>CAYVPZ010000081.1:0-11575 GCA_964453955.1 uncultured Solibacteraceae bacterium
CGGAGCGGTACGGCGAGATGGCCGCCGCGATGGCCACCACGCCATTGCGCGAGAGCACTTCGCAGACCCAGCCAATGCGGCGGATGTTGATGTCGCGATCTTCCCGGCTGAAGCCGAGCCCTTTGGAAAGGTGCGTGCGCACCACATCGCCGTCGAGCAGTTCCACCCTGCGGCCGGCGTCCTTCAACCGCTGGTGGATGATCTCGGAGATGGTGCTTTTGCCGGCGCCCGACAGGCCGGTGAACCACAACGTGAAACCGCGCGCGGCAAACTGTTCGGTGCTCAACTGGCCGCCAGAACCTCGCGCAACAGCACGTCCACCTGGCGCTCGGCGGGGCCGTTGGGAGAGAAGTGGATGCCACACTCCTTGGCGGCGTCCTGTTCCCACCACCAGCGTCCGGCGCGCTCGTCTTCGCCCGGATGTACGGCCCGTGTGCACGGTTCGCAGCCAATGGTGGCGTAACCGGCGGCGTAGAGCGGGTGTCGCGGGACGCCGTGGTCGCGCAGGTATTCGGCAACGTCGCCTTTGGTCCACGCGGCCAGGGGATGCAGCTTCAGCCGTCCGCCAAACTCTTCCACCTGGGCGATGTCCCGCCGGGATTCCGACTGTTCGCGGCGCAAGCCGAAGGCCCACGCGCGGACGTTCGGAGCCGCCTCGAGAGGACGTACCTTCCTTACCTCGCAACAGAGACGGCGGAAGGCCATATCGTCGCGAAACAGGTTCCGGCCGAAGCGCGAGGTCATCGCCGTCACCTCACGCTCGTCCGGATGAGGAACCTCCACCGCGATGCCGTAGTGACGCTCCACCATACCAATCATATCGAGAGTGGCCGCAGGCAGGCGGCCCGTGTCTACTGTAACAACCCGGACCCGCGGGGAAATCCGCACCGCCATATCCACCAGCACCATGCCCTCATCCTGAAAGCTGGTAGCAAGGGCGAAGGCGTGATTGAACTCATCCATCACCCTGCCAAGAAGGTCCGCCGCCGCAATGTCAACAATCTCGATCAACTATCGATTATCGCATGGATTGTCAACGCGCGGGCATGGCGTCCGCGTCGAACTCAAAGACCTCACCCGCGGCATGCACAATCAGTTTGCCGGCACCGAGAGGTTTGCCGTTGTTAGGAAAGAACACCGCTCCGTCGGTGGAATCGCCGGATGCCAGGCGCGTGCTCACCAGCGCGATGGCCGACGCGGCCGCCGCCGCTTTCAGCTTCGCCGAACTCACCTCCGCCAGCGCGTTTTGCCGCCGCACCTCGTATCCATTGGTCGACGATTTGAGGCGGGTGTTTCCGTAGATCGCGTTTTCGTACGCCGTTACCAGATGAATTACATCGCCGCGAGAGGCCTTGGTCATGAGTGAGTCCACTACCTCGGTTGCCGGCGCCGCCTGAATCACCACGCCATCCGGCCGATAGAAGCTGAAGTCCTCGGGCTTCACCGTCCAGGAGATGGGCGAGCCATTGGAGATGGCCACTTGCATCACGGCATAGGTGCGCACGTGCGAGGGCAGGCTGGCGAACATGATGGTGAAGCCGCCGCGCGTGAGCGTACGGTAGTGCAGTCCGCCGGACTCGAAGTCGATCACCTGGGCGCGCGCCGTGAAAGCCGCCAGCACCATTACCGCGAGCGCCGCGCGGCGCGCCAGGAACCCCATAGGTTAAGCTACCTGTCTCCATGATAGACTGAGTGCGTCCCCGGCTTATTCATATGACCTTGGAATTCGATCGCACTTATTCCCGAGATCTGAGCGAGCAAGGTATCACCCACCCCGCCGTGGTGCACTGGGATCTTACCTCCGCCGCATTGATCGAAAGAGCCATCCAAAACCGCGAAGGAATGCTGTCGAAGGGCGGCGCTCTCGTGGTCCGAACCGGCCAGTTTACGGGCCGCTCACCGAAGGACAAGTACATTGTCCGCGATTCCAAAACCGAATCCTCCGTCCACTGGGGATCGGTGAACCAGCCGATGAGCGCAGCGGCGTTCGACGCCATTGAGGAACGGCTGCGAAAGTTCCTGGACGGCAAAGAGCTTTTTGTGCAGGACTGTTTTGGCGGCGCCGACCCGGCCTATGCGTTGGGCGTGCGGGTGATTACCCAGCGTGCCTGGCACTCATTTTTCGCCCGGCAACTGCTGCTCAAACAGCGCAACCTGCCCGGGCGCGCCTTTGCGGTGGATTTCACGGTCATCTTCGCGCCCGAGTTCGAGGTGGACCCCTCCATCGACGGCACGCGGTCGAAGACCTGCATCGCCGTCAACTTCACGAAGCGAGTGGTGCTGATTCTGGGCACCGAGTACGCCGGCGAGGCGAAGAAGTCGGTTTTCACCATCCTGAACTACCAGTTGCCGGCGCGCGACGTTCTGCCCATGCACTGTTCGGCGACGGCGGGCCCGCGCGGCGACGTCGCGCTGTTTTTCGGGCTCTCCGGCACGGGCAAGACGACGCTTTCGGCCGATCCGAACCGGCGCCTCATCGGCGACGACGAACACGGCTGGAGCAGGAACGGCGTCTTTAACTTCGAGGGCGGCTGCTATGCCAAGTGCATCGGCCTCTCGCGCGAGCGCGAGCCGCAAATCCGCGACGCCATTCGCTTCGGCACCGTGCTGGAGAACGTGGTGATGGATCCGGTGCTGCGCACGCTGGATTTCGATTCGGCCGAATACACCGAGAACACGCGGGCGGCGTATCCCATCGCCTACATCAAGAACGCGCTGCGGCCGGGCATCGCGGGACATCCTTCCTATGTCCTGTTCCTCACCGCGGATGCCTTTGGCGTGCTGCCGCCGATTGCGCGGCTGACGCCGGAACAATCCATGTATTACTTCCTCAGCGGCTACACGGCCAGGGTGGCGGGCACCGAGCGCGGTCTGGGATCGGAGCCGCAGGCCACTTTCAGCACCTGTTTCGGCGAGCCGTTCCTGCCGCGGCATCCGGAGGAGTACGCGCGCATGCTGGGCGACCGCATGGCCGAACATAACGCGAAGTGCTACCTGGTGAATACCGGGTGGATCGGCGGCCCCTATGGCGTCGGTCACCGGATGGACCTTGGGTATACGCGCGCCATCGTCACCGCAACCATCGAGGGGAAACTGGACAACGTGGAGACGCGCATCCATCCCGTGTTTCAGATTGCCGTGCCCACGCACTGCCCCGGCGTGCCGCCGGAGGTGCTGGACGCGCGCGGCCAGTGGAGCGATGCGGCCGCATACGACCGCGCCGCCGAGGACCTGGCCCACCGTTTCCGCGAGAATTTCAAGCGCTTCGGCGCTGGTGTGGCGGAGCGGATTCTGGCGGCCGAGCCGGTGGGGGTGTAACCCGTTAGTAGCGCGGGACCGCGGGGTCCACTTCCTCGCTCCAGCGGTCGATGCCGCCGGCCATGCTCTGGCAGGCGGCGACGCCCTGTTCGCGCAACCAGTGCGTGACGTTCAGGCTGCGCACGCCGTGATGACAGAAGACGATGAGCGTGGCTTCGTCGACCGCGGCGTCCAGGTGTTGAAGGCGCGACGGGACCAAGCCCATGGGAATCAGCTCCGCGCCCTCGATACGAGTGAGGGCGTATTCGGCGGGTTCGCGGACGTCGATAAGGCGAATCGGCTCGCCGGCGTCCATGCGCTGGCGGACTTCGCGGGGCGCGATCTCGAGGGGCAGCGGCTGCATGCGAAGATACTCTCTTGAGTGACAGTCTCGCACAGGCGCGCGGCCGCGCGCCGCTGGGCGCACGTCTGCTGGTGCTGGCCGCCGCCGCTCTGTTCTCCACCGGCGGCGCGGCCATCAAAGCGGTCAGCTTCAACAGTTGGCAGGTGGCCAGTTTCCGCTCGGGCGTGGCCGCGCTGGCCATCCTGCTGCTCATTCCCGAGGCGCGCCGCAACTGGCAATGGCGCTATGTGCCGGTGGCCGCCGCGTACGCGCTGACCTTGCTGTTCTTCGTCAGCGCGAACAAGCTCACCACCGCGGCCAACGCCATTTTTCTGCAGGCCGGCGCGCCGCTGTTCGTGCTGGCTATCGGGCCACTGGTGTTGAAGGAACCCATCCGCCGCTCCGATTTGCTGCTGATGGCGGGGGTGGCCTGCGGCATGGCGCTGTTCTTCTCCGGCCATGAAGCGGCCGTCACCACGGCACCCAACCCCGCGCGCGGCAACGTGTTTGGGGCGTTGTCGGCGGTCACCTACGCCATCACCATCGCTGGGCTGCGCTGGGCCGAACGCGGGCACGCCACGGGCGCGTCGGCAGGCATGGTGACGGTGCTGATCGGGAATCTGCTGGCTTGCGCGGCCACGCTACCCATGGCGCTGCCGGTAGCGGTTTGGCGATGGCGGGATGCCGCGGTGATCCTGTGGCTGGGCGTGTTCCAGATCGGGCTGGCGTATTTGTGCCTGACGCGCGGGATGCGCCACGTGCCCGCTTTCGAGGCCACCACCCTGCTGCTGCTGGAGCCAACGCTGAACCCGGTGTGGACGTGGCTGGCGCACGGTGAACGGCCGGCCGCGCTGTCGCTGGTGGGCGGCGCGGTGATTCTCTCCTCGACGCTGCTGAATTCGTGGTGGCAGAGCCGACGGGCGGCGTGCGGAGATTAAGGCGCCCATTCGCCGCATATCCTGCGTAGATTATCGGGCACCGTGCGGAGATTCCGGGGTATAATCACCGCAGGAGTTGCGGAGATTGGCGACATACATCCATGAGCTGACGGACTGGCCCCGGTTCCGCTGGAGCCCCCGGCGGCTGTCCGCCCCGCTGGCCGAAGTGCGCCACCGGCAGGGCCGCCTGATTGGGAACCTCGAAGGCCTCGGCTTCCGGTTGAGGGAGGAGGCGGAGCTGGAAACCCTCACCGAAGACGTGCTCCGGACCAGCGAGATCGAGGGCGAGCGGCTGGATGCCGGGCAGGTCCGCTCCTCCATCGCCCGGCGGCTGGGCATCGACATCGGCGCCCGACAACCGGCCGACCGGAACGTGGAGGGCGTGGTGGAGATGATGCTGGACGCCACGCGCCACTACGACCAGCCCCTCACCGAAGAGCGCCTGTTCGGGTGGCACGCGTCGCTGTTTCCGGGCGGCAGGAACGGTTTGGTCCGCGTCCGGGTGGGAGCATGGCGCGACGATAGCACCGGGCCGATGCAGGTGGTCTCCGGCCCGATGGGCCGCGAGAGGGTCCACTACGAGGCCCCGGCCGCGACGCGCATCGGTCGGGAAATAGGGGTTTTCCTCGCGTGGTTCGACCGGGGCGCGGAAATGGACGCGGTGCTGAAAGCGGCGCTCGCCCATCTCTGGTTCGTGACCATTCACCCGTTCGACGACGGCAACGGCCGCATCGCGCGGGCGATCGCCGACATGACCCTGGCGCGGTCCGAGGGAAGCCCGCAGCGCTTCTACAGCATGTCGGCGCAGATCCGCAAAGAACGCAGCGCATATTACGACATGCTGGAGCGGACGCAGAAAGGCACGCTGGACGTGACGCCATGGATGGAGTGGTTCCTCGCGTGTCTGGACCGCGCCATAGCCGGCTCGCGGACCGCGCTGGCCAGCGTGCTCCGCAAGGCGCGCTTCTGGGAGCGCGTGGCGGCGGTTCCTCTGAACGAGCGCCAGCGCCTGCTGCTAAACCGGCTGCTCGATGGCTTCGAGGGCAAGCTGACCACGTCCAAATGGGCGAAGCTGGCGAAGTGTTCGCAGGATACGGCGCTGCGGGACATTCTGGAACTGGTGGCGCACGGAATTCTGGTGCGCAATCCGGGCGGCGGCCGCAGCACCAGCTATGCTCTGGCCGAGTGATTGTGGGATACTCTCTGGACGATGAAGGCAACCGATTTTCGCCGGATTGCGCTGAGCCTGCCGGGCGCTGAAGAGAGCTCGCACATGGGCGCGGCCGACTTTCGCGTGGGCGGCAGAATCTTCGCCACGCTGGCCTCCGTGAAGCAGGGGTACGGCAACCTGATGATCACACCGGAGCTGCAGGCGCAGTTCGTGGCGGAGGCGCCGGAGGTGTTCCTGCCCATTACCGGCGGCTGGGGAAAGTCGGGCGCCACCCACATCCGTCTGGCCGCGGCGAGTGAGGACGTGCTGGCGGGCGCCCTGCGCACCGCGTGGAAGTTGCGCGTGGACAAGAACGCGGCGCCGAAGACTATTCGCCGAAAACGGTGACCGTCACCTCGCGGTCCCTCGGGCGGTCGTCGAAGTCGCAGAGAATAATCTGCTGCCACGTGCCCAGATACAGCGAGGCGCCGCGAACCGGGTAGGTTTGGGTGGTTCCCATCAGCGCGCTGCGCAGGTGCGCGAAGCCGTTGTGGTCGCCCCAGTGGGCGTTGTGCGCGTAGTCGTCGTTGGCCGGGGCAATCTGCTCGAGCGCGCGCCGAAGATCGGAGACGGCGCCGGGTTCGTACTCGATGGTGGTGACTCCCAGCGTGGAACCCTTTCCAGCCACGTTGACCATGCCCTCCCGGACGCCACTCGCGGCCACGATGGAGGCGACGCGCGAGGTGATGTCGATCACGTCGCAGTTGCCTTTGGTGGAGAGACGGACGCTCTTCTGGAACACGGGCATGCGCGATCAGCCCGCGAACGGGAACGTGGCCTTCGCGATGGGCACGCCCGCTACCTCAATCTGACTCAGGTCCGCCGTACCCACGCCGAGCGATTCGGCCAGCAACAGAGTGTTATCGCAATTGCCGAAGGGTGCGCTGCCGCGGCGAGCGCGAGGGTTGTATCCCATCACCGCCGTGGCCACCGTGTCGGTCGCGACGGCGTTGGTCCCCAGCAGCATCACGCCCGGCTGCACCGGCCGCAGGTTCGGCCCGATCCACGGCCCTTCACCGCCCGCCACGGTTTCCACGCCGTCGATAAACGCGATGTCGATGGGACGCGCCAGCGCCAGCTCGGCGGTGATGCGCGGCATGCGATAGCCGGGGTCGCGCGGTGAAGACGCATCCAGCTCCTGGGGCGCGCTCTTCGACGGCCCGCGCGAACCGTCGTGGCACGAATTTCCCCGTCCCGAGGTGGGGTTCTCGTTCGGCGCGTCCACGCCGGCGTCGTCAGCGTAGATGGAAGCGGGGGTGATGCCGAAGCAGTTCTTCATGCTCAGGGTCACGCCGCACGTGGCATGGTTCTTCAGCTTGGCCATGGACACGAAGACGTCGGTCTCCACATAGGAGTGATTCAAATCCCAGGCCGGGAAGATCAAACCACCGTTGGGGACCTTCACACGGTGGTACTCGCGGCCTTTGCCGAGGACGTTGGTGTTCTCGAACTCGACGTTTTTCGCGGCGGCAGCGAGGGCGCGCAGATTCCAGCCGGAGTCGAGCAGGAAGTCCTCGAGGGGGCCGCTGGAGGCGTAGGCGCCCTCCACGACGCGGATGCGCCGCGCGCCCGCCTGGCTGATAAGGTGGCACAGGGCCATGACGGTTTGCGGATGGGTGTAGTGGGTGCGGCCTGGGGCGAGCCCGTGAATGCGGTCGGACGACGCGCCGGTGAGGTTCACCTTCACCGTGACCGTTTTGTTCGCCACCAGGCGCTGGAGGCCGCCAATCTGATCGCACATGGCGGACAGCGTGGCCAGCACTTCGGCGCTGTCGTAGGACTGACACTTCCCGATGGCCACGGGGGCCGTGGGAGTGGATCTGGCAACTCTGGTGAGAAGCGGGACGGCAGCAAGGGAGGTGAGCAGTTCGCGTCGAGTCATGGGGGCACCGCAGCTTTCAGTGTAGTTGAGACGCTCGGGCGCGACCAGGGGTTAGCAGGCCTTCATTGTTCTCGCAGGGAAACCACCGGGTCCACGCGGATCGCTTTCGCCGCAGGAAGGGTGCAGGCACACACCGCGGCGATCGCGAGAACGGCGATAGTAAATGCGTAGGTGGACGGATCGGCGGGCGCCACGCCGAATAGCAGCGACCGGATCATCCGCGTTGCCAGCCACGCTCCCCCAAGTCCGAGGATCGCTCCCAGCGCCACCGGGCGCAGGCCGTCGCCCAGCACCATGCCGAACAGACGCGCCGTGCCCGCGCCAAGGGCCATGCGAACGCCGATCTCTTTCGCGCGTTGCATCACCGAATACGCCAGCACGCCGTACACTCCCAGAGCGGCGAGGAGAAGCGCGACGCCCGCGAACGCGGAGAGCAGCGCGGTGCGGAAGCGCTGGTCGCCCGCGGATTCGCGGAGCAGGTCGGGCAGGGGCGTGACCTGGGTAAGCACAAGGTCTTTATCGACTGCGCGAACCTTACGGCGGGCCGCGGCGATGAGCGCGGCCGGATCGTCATTGCCGCGCAGCACGAAGGTCATCCCGTTGTTCGGTTGCTGGCGGAGCGGGGTCCATGCTTCGGGCTGAACGGGCATGTCGAGCCCGTCCTGGCGGGCGTCGGCCACCACACCAACAACGGTGACCCAGGGTTCGTCCTTATCCAGCGGCTTGCCGTACTTGAGTCGCCGGCCGACGGGATCGGCGCGGCGAAAATAGACTCTCGCCAGCGTCTGGTTGACCAAGGCCACCGGCGGGCTCTTCGCGGTGTCGAATTCATTGAAGAAGCGGCCCCGGATCAACGGGGTGCCCATCGCCTGGAAATAGCCGGGAGTTATCATGTCGTGCCGCAGTTCGCGCTCGTAGTCTTCGCCGCCGCGGCCTTCCACCGTGGCGTCGCCGCTGTACGCGAAGCCCCGCAAGGGCAGCGTGGTCGCCGCGCCAACGGCATGCACGCCGGGCACGGTTCGCAGACGGTTCTCGATGTTCTCGATCGCGCGGACGGCGTTTTCGTCCGAATAGCGCACGTCGGGAAAGACCAGACTGAAGCTGACCCCGCTCTCCGGCCGGAAGCCCGGATCCACGCGCTCCAGCAGAAGCAGGCTGCGGACCAGCAGGCCCGCGCCCACCACCAGCACAACCGACAGCGCCACCTCGCAGGCCACCAGCAGATCGCGGAGTGAACGGCTGGCGCGGGAGGCCGATTCGCTGCGATCGCGAAGAGCGTCGGGACGGGAAGACGCGATGGCCGGAATCACGCCGAACAGCAGCGGAGCGCACAGAGTTATAGCCCCGGTGAACAGGATCACCCACAGGTCGATGCGCAGTTCGGCGAAACCGGGAATCGCGGCCGGCGCGAGCCTGAGCAGAGCAGCGCGGGCGGCGACGGCCAGCACCAGACCGAGCGCGCCGCCGGCAAACGACAGCATCATGCTCTCGGTGAGAAGCTGGCGGATCAGCCGGAAGCGTCCCGCTCCCAGCGCCTGGCGAATACCCATTTCGCGTTCGCGGGCGGCGGCGCGTCCGAGCTGCAGATTGGCGACATTCGAGCATACGATCAGCAGAAGCAGGCCGACAGCGCCCAGCAGCATCAGCACCGCCGGTCGGCTTGCCTGGGAAAGGACGGCGTGGTAGCCGTCCAGCCGCACGCCCATCTTCGTGTTGGTGTAAGGATACGTTCGCTCCAGACGGCTGGCGATGGCGGTCATCTCGCCGCGCGCGCGGTCGATGGAAACGCCCTGGCGCAGGCGCGCGATGACGTAGAGCATGTGCGGGCGCCGCATCTGGACGAAAAAGGCGGGTTTGACGCCGAACGGGAGAAAGATCTGCACCTCGCGATTGGGGAAGAAGAACTCGCGCGGCATCACGCCGATCACGTCGTACGTCTTCCCGCTCAGGGTGAGGGTGCGGCCGATAATGTGCGGATCGCCTGCGAACTCTGTTTGCCAGAAGCCATAGCTGAGGATGGCCACGCGCTCATGGCCCTCGTACGTTTCCTCCTCCGTGAACGTGCGGCCGAGCAACGGCGTGACGCCGAGGACATGGAAGAGGTTGCCGGTGACGGTGAGGCCGGTGACGCGCTGTGGCTCGCCCGCGCCGGTGAGAAAAAGATCGTAGCTACTGGCTCGCTTCTCGTCGATGCCGTTGTAGGCGGCCATGCCGCTGAACACCGTGTTCATGCGCCGCCAGTCGGCATAGTTAGCCGGCGCGGCTACCGAATGCGTCCAGCGCTTCAGGGGGTTGGTTTCGCTGACCTCAATCAGGCGATCGGGCTGCGCGTAGGGTAGCGGGCGCAGCAGCACCGCTTGCACCACGCTGAATACGGCGGTGTTGGCGCCGATGCCCAGCGCGAGCGTCAGTATCGCTACCGTGGCGAAGCCCGCGTTGCGGTGCAGCGTGCGCACGGCGTAGCGGACGTCCTGCGCCATGGTGTCGAGGAGCGGGATGCCGCGGCGGTCGCGATAGCTCTCCTTCACTGCCTCGATGCCGCCGAACCTCACCAGCGCGGCGCGGCGGGCTTCCGCGAGGGTCATGCCGGCGCGGATGTTGTCCTCAATGTGCAGGGCGAGGTGGCTCTCCATCTCGTCGTTGAGCTCGCGCTCGCGGCGATCCCTGGAGAAAAAGCCGGCGAAGCGGATGAGCCAGGCGCGAAGTGGTCTCATGAACGCTCCTCCGTGGGCGTGAGAAACCGCGCGAGGATGGCCGTGGTCTGCTCCCACTGGCGCGCTTCGCTCTGCATCTTCTTCCTGCCGGCGCGGGTGAGGCTATAGAACTTCGCCTTGCGGTTGTTGTCGGAGACGCCCCACGCGGAGGCAATGTAGCCCTCCTGCTCCAGCTTGAGAAGGGCCGGATAGAGGGTGCCGTAGTTGACCGCGAGCCGGTCCCCGCTGGTCTGCTCGATGCGGCGCGCGATGCCGTAGCCGTGCAGCGGCCCCATCGCTTCCAGCGTCTTCAATACCATCAGCGCCAGTGTTCCCTGCCAGACATCCGCTTTGTTTTCCATGCTCCTCCTATGGGGTACCCATATCAGCGTTGCACACCTTCTATTGGAAGGCAACAGGAAAGATCGGTATCGGTACTGTGACCCAAGAGCACCGAAGAGCCGGGGAAACAAAGAACGGCGTAGGATAAGCTGAACGAGATGGAAGACGCGCCATTCCAGATTGGCGACCGTGTTCGCGTGGTCCGCATTCCTCCTCACATCGACGCTCCTGGCTGTCCTCACGGAAAGGTCAGGAACGCGTTTGCGGTGGCACTGGGGAATGTCTATAGAGTAGGCCGGCTTTTTCCAGCGCGATGATGGAAGCGGAGGCTCGCCCATCGACAACGCCACCGCCGTCTGGAACGACATCCAGCGCATTCGCGCCGACGCTCCGCTGGTGCATAACATTACGAATTACGTGGTCATGAACACGACCGCCAACGCTCTGCTGGCCCTGGGCGCTTCCCCCATAATGGCCCACGCGGAGGAGGAAGCGGCGGAGATGGCCGGTCTGGCCCGCGCGCTGGTGATCAACATCGGCACGCTGAGCCGCATGTGGGTGCATTCCATGATCGAGGCGGAGCGGGCCGCGCATGCCCGGCACACGCCGATCGTCCTCGATCCGGTGGGCGCCGGCGCCACACGCTTCCGCACGGAGACGGCCGAGCGGCTGCTGAACGAGGTTCCGCCCACCATCATTCGCGGGAACGCTTCGGAAATCCGCGCGCTGTGCCGGGCGGGTCATGCCACCAAAGGCGTGGACAGCGTTCATGGCTCCGAAGACGCGCTCGATGCCGCCAAGGCGCTGTCGGCGCGGCACGGTTGCGTGGTCAGCGTGAGTGGCGCGACAGATCTGATTGTCACCGGCGAA
>CAYVPZ010000082.1:0-11573 GCA_964453955.1 uncultured Solibacteraceae bacterium
CGCCACCAGACCGAAGGCGAACACGGCCGGGGCCATCATCAGCGCGCCCAGACCCTGGGTGCTGATCACGTAGGCGATGGACATCAGCAGCATCATGGCCATACCCATCCAATAGGCGCTGAAATTGCCGGCCACAAAGCCTGCCAGAATGTTGAGGGAAGCGCCGCCCTGGCGCGACGCGGTGACGATCTCCCGCACGTGCCGCGACTGCGTGGAGGTGAAGACTTTCACCAGTTCGGGAATAATCGCTCCCGCCAGCGTGCCGCAGGTGATCACCGAGGAGAGCTTCCACCACAGCGTGCTGTCGCCGTTCAGGTTGGGAATCAGCAGGAAGGAAACCACGTAGGTGGCCGCCACCGAAATAATGGAGGTCAGCCAGACCAGCGTGGTGAGGGGCGTCTCCGCGTTAAACTTGTCGGCGTTGCCGAAGCGGGCCTTCGCGATAGCGTCGTTGATGAAGTAGGACAAGCCGGAGGAGATGATCATGACCACGCGCATCACGAAGATCCAGACCAGCAGCGTAACCTTGATCTCCGGTTGGGCCACGGCCAGCAGGATGAAGGTGATCAGGGCCACGCCGGTGACGCCATAGGTCTCGAAACCGTCGGCACTGGGGCCTACCGAATCGCCGGCGTTGTCGCCTGTGCAATCGGCAATCACGCCCGGGTTGCGCACGTCGTCTTCCTTGATCTTGAAGACAATCTTCATCAGGTCCGCGCCGATGTCGGCGATCTTGGTGAAAATGCCGCCGGCCACGCGCAACGCCGCCGCGCCCAGCGATTCGCCGATGGCGAAGCCGATGAAGCACGGGCCGGCGTAATCGCCGGGGACAAACAGCAGGATGAACAGCATGATCAGCAACTCCACGCTGATCAGCACCATGCCGATGCTCATGCCCGCCCGCAGCGGGATCTGATAGCCCATGAACGGTTTGCCGCCCAGGCTGGAGTGGGCCGTGCGGGAGTTGGCGAACGTGTTCACGCGAATGCCGAACCACGCCACGCTGTAGCTGCCGCCGATGCCGATCAGGCTGAACAGCAGGATGATGACCACCCGCTGCCATTCCATGCCGCGAAGAAGACCAAAATACACCACCATGACCGCGCCGATGAACACTTCCAGCAGCAGCAGAAACTTGCCCTGGGTGATCAGGTACGTTTTGCAGGTCTCGTAGATCAGCTCGGAGATCTCGCGCATGGATTTATGCACGGGCAGATCCCGCAGGCGCGTGTAGGTGAAGAAGCCGAAGATCAGGCCCAGCGCCGCGATAATCATTCCGTACAGCAACAGGGTGCGCCCGTTCACCGCGCCGTTAAAGAAGGTGGCCTGGCCCAGGTTGGGCAGAATCAGCTCGGCCTCGCCGCCGCCCTCGTGGGACGCCGGAGCCATTGCCTGGACCGGTGCGCCGGCCAGGAAAAGGGCTACCAGCAGCGCCGGAATCAGGAATGTGAGAAAATGCCGGCACGTCCGGAGACGTCGGCGCGTGGAAGGGTCGAAGAGTGCACAGCACGACTGCATTTCAGAGGTATCCTCCATCTCGGATATGAGATTGATACTAACTATAGTAGGGGCTAACACTATATTGTTTCACACCGCGTGATGGCGGGCAAACAGTTGGACACGCGGCGCCAGCCGCGTTCGGTCGGGGTACCGGAAAAACGCGGCTCATCGCCGCCTGCCCGGTGTGGTCTGGCCGAGTATCTGGCACAGTGGGGAGATGAGCTTAGTGCCGCGCCCCCCTGGCGCCCGCGCGGGACAAGGCGTCGAGACTCCCACCGGACATGCTGTCCCGGCCAACCTGCACGGTGGTGGCGGAAGCACCGGTGAACTGAAGCACCTCCACCGAGGAAGCCTCCGACCCGCCGTCAAAGACCACCTTGAAGACGCCCGACGGCAGCGGCGAAACCACCTGTGACAGAAGCGCCCCGTAGGTCTGCGCCTGCCCGCTCGATTGGTAGGGAAGAATCGCCTGGGTTTTGCCCGTCCCGAAGAGGTTTCCCGCGCTGTCGTAAACGCGAATCGTGAAGCTGGTGGCGGTGGTGCCCTGGTTGTAGATCACGAAGGATACCCGGTGCGCACCGCCGTCGTCGATCCCCTCCGCCGACCACTGGGTCGATAACTGGCCGTCCCAGGCGATGGGTGCGCTCAGCGACCATGGAATCGTGGGCAGCGCCGAGTACAGCAACTGCGGAAGCACGTTGCTGCAGGTCACCGCGTCGGGACAGTAAAACTGGGCGTACACGGAGCCGGTCTGGGTGGAACCGTAGCCGGGAGCGTTGCTGGTGGCCCCAAGCAGGTCGAGTTCCAGAGGCTGGTTGGGAGCCAGGGCAACCTGCACCTGAGTGCCCGATGTGACCACCGAACCACTCCCGAACGTGGTGTCCAGCCTCAGGCTGTTTCCATTCGCATCGTAGAACAGAAAGTCGGCATCGATGGCGTTTGACGCGGGTGCGGCCACGCGGATCGAGCTGCCCCACGTGTTCTTCGGCGGCCCGCCCGCCGCCAGCCATACGAACGTCCCGCTCACTTGGCACGTATAGCCCACGCCCGATTGGGTAGTGATGGTGGGGCCTGGCTCCACGCCCGTGCAATCCGGCGGTGCAGGGGACCAATAGACGGGTCCCGTGGTGACCGGCGTCACGGTCGTCCTGGACGTCACAAATCCACTGACGAAAGATCGATCCGGATCGCAATCAAAGCATTCGCCTGAATTCAGGCTCTGCAGGTTGATGTTGACGGTGCCGCCGGCATCGGTGAGAGGTGACGCGGGCACAAACTCAAACACGAGGTTTTCGTCTCCCTCTGCCGGAAACAGCGCGGTTGAATAAAAGGAGAATTCCCCGTTAATTCGGTTGGCTAACGCGGTCGAGTTTGCCGGCGTGAATTCGAAGGAAAGGAAGACGGATGTGTTTCCGCCAGTCGTTGCAATGTTCCAGTCTGTGATTGAGCCGGTGTCCGCATCATAGACCAGGAACCCGGTGGCAACGCCGCCGTCGTTGAACACGACGTTCCGTAATGTCCAGGTTACCGGCGCGGCGGTAGTCAGGCAGGCGGTGCAGATTGCGAGCGATAGTGCGATCTGAAATCGCGTCATAGCAGAGTGCCTCCAGTGGACGGGAATTTTACCACAAACGCGTTCTCTAAACGCTCTGGGCCGGCGACACGTAACCCGCGCACGGCGCGCCGATTGGAAATCGGCGCGCAGGTTGAAAACCTGACCCACTTCGGACGATTCTCAGGAGTGCCGTGCGGGGGGCAGCCCGCGGATTTCGCGAATCTGCTCCGCATGCCGGACCGGGTGCCCGATCAGCAACCACAGGCACTCCAGATAGGTGACGCGCCCGAAGGCCGGATGCACGGTGGACAAACCGCGCAGGTCTTCCGCGCACGAATCCACGTAGAGAATGGTTCGCTCGCGGGTGGCCACGAACTGCTCCACGGCCTCGGCGAGCGTGGCGAATCGGCCGCGCGGCAGCGCACCCTCAGGTGCAGCGAACTTTCGGCCGCGATCCAGCGCGCCGGTCCGGAAGCGCTCCTCCCGGGTGCCATCGGCCGGCGCCGGTTCGACGATGGGTGTCCCGTGGCGGACCGCGCGGAACATCGCGGCCTCGGCAATGGCCACGTGCTCGGCGCATTCCAGCATCGACCATCGGCCGGGCTCCGGCTTCCAGACAGCCTCCGCTTCCCTCACGCCATCCAGCGCGCTCAGAAAGGCATCGCGGCTCTGGCGAAGGGAGTCGAGTAATAGCTGCTTGTCACTCATCGCGAAAGCGCCGTCACGATTTCCATGCCGCCCACCACCGCGCGCCCGGGCATGGCCACGCCCAGCACTTCCTCGTAGGAGGTGTTGGCGAGATTGGTGAACTGCAGGAAGGGCCGCACCCGCCCGTTGGGCCGCGCGAGCGAGGCGTCCCAGATGGTATAAGGGTTTCGGCCATAGCGGTCCAGAGTGCCGATGCGCGTCCGCCCCACCAGCCACGAACGAATGGCGCCCTGCCAGCCCACCACCGCATTATTGACCGGGTAATTGAACACGTACAACGAAATCACGTCGCCGATGTTGGCGCGATCGCCGATCAGGCCGGTATAGCTGACCGTGATCACCTGATTCTCGCGCAACTTCGCCTCCAGGGAACCCTCGAAACCCGTAAACACCAAATGCTGGAAATTGGTGGCGTAATAGATGTTCGTTTGCTGATCGAGAACGTAGTCGATCACGTCGGTATCGCGGCGCTGGAACATGGTAGCGGAGGCCTTGAAGCGCCGGCTGGCGAAATAGTCGAGGCCGCCTTCATAATTCCACGATTTTTCCGGGTGCAGGTCGGGGTTTCCGATATGCGACGGGTCGCTGTAGTAGAGATCGGTGTAGGAAGGCAGCCGGAACGCGCGGCTCACCGACGCGCGCGCCTTAAGCTTCGAGTTGAACCAGTAGCCGGCGGAGGCGGTAGGGCTCACCTGGTTGCTGAGGCCGTCATAGACGTCGTCGCGAACGCCCAGGTCGAACGAGAACCGGCGCGCCGCCCGCGTGTCCCAGGATGCGTAGAGGGCCTCATGATTGCGCGCGTGTATGCCCAGGTTGCTGCTGCGGATGGACTCGTCGTAATACTCCGCGCCGTAGTGCAATTGCCCGCCAATGGGCAGCTTGTCCTTGCGCCGCAGCGCGCCTTCGTAGCTGTCCAGCAAGTGGCGGTTGGTGTAGATTTGCGGGTCGTAGCGGAAGAGCACGTAAAGATCGGTGTGGCGGCGGTAGGCGAAGTCGGCTTCGGTGTTGGGGCCCAGCTCCTGGCGGATGGACGCGAACCAGCCCTTAGTGCGCTCCCAGGAAGGGTAATCGCCGTAAAACTGGTCGGCGCCGAAGGGGCGATCGCTGAGGGTGAGCAGCAGGTCGGTGAAGCCGAAGCGGGTTTTGGCGTGGCTGATGGAGGTGAGGTCCAGGTCGCGGTAGTCGCGATCGGGGATGAAGCCCGTGGAAAAATCGCGGGCGGCGAAAAGCTGTTCGCTGAGGCGGTCGTCGCCGAGCGAAACCGAGCCGCTTTCCTCGTTCACCCCGAAGTTGCCGAGCGCCCCGCGCACGCGCAACTCCGGTTCGTCCCCCGGTTGCCGCGTCAGGATGTTCACCACGCCGCCTATCGCGTCGGAGCCGTACTCGGCCGACCCGGAACCGTTGAGGATCTGCAGCTCGGAAACGGCGTCGAGCGGGAGCGGGAGGTCCATGTTGTGATGGCCGGTCTGCGCGTCGTTGATGCTCATGCCGTCGAGCAGCACCAGGGTCTGGCCGAACGTGCCGCCGCGGATGGAGATGTCGGACTGGATGGTGTTGGGCGCGCGTTCCTCGATGTCCACCGAGGAATCGAGCTTGAGGTAATCGGCGAAGGAATCGAACAGCAGGCGGTCGCCGCTGACGGTGAGCACGTCGACGCTGCGGTCGGCCTCTTCGAGCGGGATGGGCTCGAAGGTTCCGGTGACCACGACGACTTCTTTTTGCGGCGGGATGGCGGGGGTGTTGTCCGGCGCGCTGGTCTGGGCGAAGCAGGAGGACACTACGAGTGCGAGGAGCAGTGCGCGGTACATCGGGAAACTTCAGGATAACAAGCCCGCGCGGATGCCCTATACTGAGCGGAAGCTGGCGGCCTGGCAAACGCGACACCAGGCGTTACGGTCAAGCGTATGAATGAACTGGAGCGATGGGCGAATTTCTATCTCCTCATGGCGGCTGCAGCCGCGACCCTGATCGGTCTGTTGTTTGTCGTCATCACGCTCGGCGCGGAGCGGAAGGTGGCCGCGGGAGCCGCCAGGATCTCCCTTTACCTGACGCCGACGGTTATTTATTTCGGTTCCGTGCTGTTCCTTGCCGCGCTCCTGACCATCCCGAGTCACACCCGGCTCACGGCGGCTCTGTGCGTGTGCCTCGGGGGGTTCCTCGGCCTGGCTTATTCGGCGTCGTTTTATGTTCGGCGAGGCCTCAAGCAGAGTTACTACGACCAGCGTAACCTGATCCTGTACGCGGTTTTCCCATTTGCGGCATACGGGCTCGTGGTGGCCGGCGGGATCCTGTTCTTCCACCAGCCCCAACTCGGACTCAACCTAGTGGCGGCCGGAATGCTGTTGTTGCTGGCGCTGGCCATTCGCAACTCGTGGGCCATAGCCATCGACGTCGCCGCCGCCCCTCCGGGCCAGCTTTAGCGCCGGCGCCGCCCCGCCGCCGGGAACATTTCGTGCTAGGCTTGTTTTTTTGCAGGATTCCACAGGCGGCAATGGGCCAATCTTGCAACGGTGATTGGGACCCAGGCTCTAGCAGATGCACGGCATCCCCTGTTGAAAGCATGTGCATAAAACATAGACGGCAGGCACCGGCGTCGCGTGCTCGATTAACGTAAGGTGTTCACTTCATGGCGGCTCCCGACCTAGCACTCGCAAAGGGCCTCCCGGCGAATCTCGACGCCGAGCGGTTCGTGCTCGGTTCCATCCTGCTGGACGACTCGACGTTCATCGAGACGGCCGGCCTGCTGGAGCCGGACGACTTCAGTCTGGAGAAGCACCACCGCATCTTCCAGCGCATGACCGAGCTGTTCGAACGCGGCGAGCGCATCGACCGCGTCACCGTGGCCAACGAGCTGATGAAGCAGGGGCAGCTCGAATCCGTGGACGGCCTTACCTATCTGGTTTCGCTGGACGAAGGGCTGCCGCACGTGGCCAATCTCGAAAGCTACGTGCGCATCGTCAAGGACAAGTCCCTGCTGCGGCGCATCATCTTCAGCTCGCAGAAGGTGATGGACCGCTGCTTCATCGACCAGGACGACCCCAGCGAGATCCTGGCCGGCGCCGAAGAGACCCTGCTGAAGCTGGGCGACTCGCGCGCCTCCGACGCGCTGGTGGACTGCGATACCATCATTCGGGATTACGAGGGCGGGGTCAACGCGTTCCTCGATCCCAGCAAGCGCATCAAGGGCCTCAGCACCGGCTATCTGAAGCTGGACGAGATGACCGGCGGCCTGCACGGCGGCGAACTGCTGATTCTGGCGGCGCGGCCGTCAATGGGCAAGACCGCGCTGGCCCTGAACATCGCGCAGCATATCGCCACCAGCCCGCAGGCGCGCCAGACGGTGGCGGTGTTCTCGCTGGAAATGTCGAAAGAATCGCTGCTCACGCGCATGATCTGCGCGGGCGCGCGGGTGGACCAGCAGAAGTTCCGGGCCGGCTATCTCAATCAGGACGAGAGGCGCCAGTTGCAGCAATCCGCCAACGAACTGGTGAAGGCCCCGCTGTTCATCGACGACACCTCCGGCATCAACATCATGGATATGCACGCCAAGCTGCGGCGCCTGCGCAGCGAGAGCGGCCTGGGGCTGGTGATTGTCGACTACCTGCAACTGATGACCGGCCGCGGACGGTTCGAGAACCGCAACGCCGAGGTCAGCTCCCTCTCGCGCGGCTTTAAGCTGCTGGCCAAGGAGTTGAAGGTGCCCATGCTGGTGCTCTCGCAGTTGAGCCGCGCCCCGGAAACGCGCCAGGGAGATCACCGGCCGCAACTGAGCGATCTGCGGGAATCGGGCTCCATCGAGCAGGACGCGGATCTGGTGGCCTTCATCTTCCGCGAGGAGGTCTACAAGCCCGACCGCGAGGACCTGAAGGGCAAGGCCGAGCTGCTGGTGGCCAAGCAGCGCAACGGCCCCATCGGGCGGGTGAACCTGTTCTTTCTGAAGCACTGCACGAAGTTCGAGAACCCCGCGCGCGACATCGACGTGGCGGACACCGAGTAAGGCTTGCGCTGAAACGCTTCCGAGACATTTGGCCCGGCCTGCCCACTCTCATCGCAGAGAGCGCCAGCAGCGTGGGGCGGAAGCCATTCTATGCCTAAAAGGATGACGGTGCGCATTCACATGTCGGAGGGGCTGATCTCCGGGTGCGCCCAGGCCGCCTGTACGGCATGTACCGTGGGCTCTCTGATGGGGGCAGCCTTTCTGGTCAGCGTGATTGTCGTGCTGGTCACCAGTTTGCGTTAGGGAGAAAATGGCTAACGGCTGCCGTCGTCACCCGTCTCAATTGGTGTGAAATGGTTTTCAGCCAATCGGATCACTCTCTGCGGGATTGTATTCCTACTTACTGTCGTTGCGCTTCCCGGCGTGCGGCGGGAAGTGTGTCCAGCCCGCCTCTGCCGCTTCCTGGCGTACTATCAGGCGGCAAAAAACACGAACGCTCCCTTGTCCTTCAGGGAGCGTGTCATGTACAGCCTTTCGCAGGCCGATGCCGCGGACAAACCGCGGGCGGCCAACACTACTGCGCGGCAGGACGCTTTCTGACCGGGTGGTGAACCGGGGCCTCCTTGCCGGGCCAGCCTTTGATATCCGTCTTCGCGGCGCTGAAAGTGACCATGAACGGGCTGGCGGTATAGCTGACGAAGACCCCCTCGAACGTGATGGAGGTGCCAGCATCGGCCTTGCCGGGAAGCGCCGCGTCCAGGTTGATGGTGGCGTCGGCGACTTTGCCATCGGAATCGGAGATGGCCAGAACCAGAGTTTTCGGCTTCACGTCGGGCGACTCTGAGACAAGCTTGCCGTTGAACGCCATGGGCGTCTTGGTGTCCTTGGCATTGGCGGTGAAATAATTCGCGCCATCGGGACCGGTGAGCGCATCCCTGATGGACTTCCAGAGCGCCAGGCTGGGATTGGCCTTACGGTCGGCCTCCTCCTTCGCCGCTTTCTCCTTCTCGATATCGTCGGCGCTCTTGATCTTGAAATCGCCGGGTGGCAGCGCCGAGGCCTTCGTCGCGGCCAGGAGATCGTCGAGGCCGTCCTTGCTGCCGTGATAGGAGGCGTACACCTTTTCGAGGTAGGTCCTGACCGTCTGGCGGAAGCTGGCGCTCAGGGCGCCGGGTCCGTCGTAGGCGGTGGCGCGGGCGAAATCATACAGCGCCGCAGCCTGTTTGGCGGGGTCCTTCTGGGCAAGGATCACCGTGCCCAGCCAGTAGGAAACCTGTCCGGAGGCGGGACTCAACTGCAGGCTCTTGGTGAACTCCTGTTCGGCCTTCACGTTGTCCTTCCGCTGCATGGCCACCCAGCCCAGGGTGGTGTGCGCCATGGCTTCGGTATCGCTGCGGGCCTTGGCCCAGTCGGCATCGCTCACCGAGGCCGGTTTCTTCGCGGCGGCGAACTGATCGTCCAGAGCGCCGATCAGGCCGGCGGCGCCCTTCTCGCTATCATCCAGAGCTCCGGGGCTGGTGTCCAGCGCCTGCAGGGTGAGCAGCGTGACGTAGTAGAGACCAGTGAAATCCTTCGGGTTGTCGGCCAGGAGCTGCTTCGCCGAGCCGACCGCATCCTTAGGGCGGCCCAGCCCCACGTAGGTGGTGAGGTAGAGGGTGGTGCGCTCGGTCTTAAAGTCCGTGTTGGGATACTTCGTCTGCCACTGGTTCAGAAGATCCAGCTTCTTTTGCGCATTGGCCTCCGTGGTGATGCTGGTGTAGAGGTCGTATTCGTCGCGGTCCTTCCAATTCTTCTGGGCCGCCTGGCCCTGGCTCTGGGGGGCCGGGGAGCCCGCTGCAAGAATCAGGGCTGGTGAGACGAGGCTCACAATCCCGCATACCGCGACAGCCAGTCGTAATGTCGTCGTTTTCACTAAACTGTGCCTCCCGATCGTTATCGTGTCCGCTGCCGGCTGTCGGATGCAGCCGAGCCGATCCAGTTCCCGCTTACGGCTTTCTCGATGCAATGCGGAGTATACCGAATCCGTGGAAAGGCTCGCAACCGCTTGCATGCTGGATCGTTCTCACAGCAGTCTATCAGAGGTTTGGATGTTCGGGACAGGGAAGTTGTTCCCGGCGGGACAAAAACCGCGCGCGGGGTCAGCCCAGATAGAAAAGGCTGAGGCGCGGCAGGCCGGCGTCTTCGAGCAAACGGCGCTCCAGGTACTGTTTTTCCAGCATGGCCACCTGCGGCGCGCTCATTTTGCCGCGATAGGGCTTAAGCTGCTGGTCGAGGTCGCGGCGCGCGCGGAACAGCGCATCCTCGGTCTGGCGCGACCGGGCGATGGCGATCATCTTGTCTTCGAGGGCGGTGAGCCGCTGCTCCAGTTGTTCCAAATCGCCGTACAAGGAGTCCGCCTCGGCGAGAAGTTTTTCGAGACCCGCGGCGATCTCCTCGAATCCGGGCGCAGCGCCCAGCGCGCGCAGGTTGCGCTCGAGGTATTGTTTCAGTTCGGCCCCCTGGAACGGCGCCGCCGGCTGCTGGCGCTTCGACCGGGTCTCCGCCGTGCCGGCCAGTTGCTCGGCTTCGCTCATCACCGCCTGCGAGCAGTATGCGAGGCCGTTGACCATTTGCGTTCGCTGTTTCCGGGAGCGCCACTTTTCGAAGGCCGCGTCGATGCCGCGCAGGACGGCTTCCAGCGGCACGCCGGCGTTCTTCCAGCTCTCGATCAGGGCCCAGTCGAGCGGGGAAAGCAGGAACAGGCCGGTGCCGCGGGCGCGGCGAAAATGGTCTTCGATCTCGGTGAAGTAGTTGAAGTAGCCGGACGGCCAGTCGAGGTCGTCGCTCACCGGGTTTGACTGCGCTCCCAGGCGATGCGCAGGCCCTCCAGCGTCAGGTCTTCGTCCAGATGTTGCAGGTGCTTCGACGACTCAAAGATCAGCCTTGCCTGTCCGCCGGTGGCGACCGTCTTCGTGTCCGGGCCGAGTTCGGCGATGAGTTTCTCCAGCAGGCCGTCGATCAGGGCGATGTAGCCCCAGAAAAGGCCCGATTGAATGCTGCCCACGGTGTTGGTTCCGATGAGCTTGCCGGGATCGCGGAGATCCACCTTGGGCAGGCGCGCGGTGCGGGCGAACAGCGCGGCGGTAGAAATACCGATGCCGGGACAAATGATTCCACCCAGATACTCGGCTCGCGCGGAGATGCAATCGAAGGTGATGGCGGTGCCCAGATCGACGATCACGCACGGGCCGGCGTACTTCTCAAATGCGGCCACGCTGTTGACAACGCGGTCCGCGCCCACCTCGCGCGGATTCTCGTAAAGAATCGTGAGGCCGGTGTCGGTGTCTTCACCGACGAACAGGGGTTGGACGTGGAAGTAGCGCTCGGCCATCTCGGCCAGGGGCGTGCGAATGGGCGGCACCACGGTGGAGACGGCCATGCCATCGATGGCGGCCGCGTCGAGGGAGGACATGGCCAGCAGGTTGAGAATGAGGATGCCCCACTCGTCGGCGGTCTGGTCGTGCACGGTGCGCAGGCGCCAGCGCGCCACGAGCTTGCGCTGGCCGTCGAAGACCCCGATGGTGACGTTGGTGTTGCCGGCGTCGAGGGCGAGCAGCATCAGGCGGGCCGAACTCCTCCGGCTATGATTGTATGCTCTTTGCCGCGGTCGTCGCGGACCAGGAGAAAGCCGTCGCGGGTGAGTCCGGCGGTGGTTCCGGCAAGGGTTTCTCCTTCGGAGATCTCGACGGCGACGCGGCGGCCGGCCGCATAGCTGGAGGACTTCGCGAAGACGTCCAGTATGGGCGCGCGGCCTTCGCGGGCGAGCAGGCCGCACCACTCGTCGATGTCCGGCAGCAGGCGGATGAGAATCTCTTCGCGGGAGTGCATGCGCCC
>CAYVPZ010000083.1:0-11555 GCA_964453955.1 uncultured Solibacteraceae bacterium
AGGCTGCGCGGCTCCGCTGGGCCAGACGGTTATGTAGTCCAGGGGGCCCGGGGGCACCACGGTCACGTTCAGCGAGTACGCGGCGGCGGTGGCGGGAATTCCACAACTGCTGCTGGGAATGGTGAAACTGCGGGTGCTCCCGGCCGCCAGCGAGGGCGAACCGAAAGCGCCGTTGGCGTAACGGGTGTCCGCCACCCGGCAGGGGGTCAAGGGAACGAAATACAGCGGAGTGCCCGAGGGTATCGTAACCTGAGCGGCCGTCGCCAGGGTTCCTGTGCTGGTGGCATTGCTCTGGACACCCACAACCACGGTCGGGTTTGTCGGTGTTGAGGCCAGGATGGCGTTCGACTGGCTACCCTCGGCATAGGTGGCGAAGGGCATTTGATCTCCGGCACTGTCGAAAACCGCGACAAATCCAAGGTATCCGCCGGCGTGCCAGGATTCCGCGAAGTTGCTCACCGGGAAATTGCTGGATAGCGTATCGCCGGAAACCTCAACCCGTTCATCGGGCAGAACGGCAACCGAATATGCGCAATCCCAGCTCGATCCCCCCAGGTAGGTGCTGAAGCGCAGACTGCCGCTGCTGGTAAAGCTGCTGAGATAAGCGTCGCTGAAGCCGCCCGATGACGCCTGCCATGCATTGAGAACAGGGAAGTCGGTTGAGCTGGTGACGCCGGCGACGAATGCGTTGCCCTGCGTGTCGACGGCGATGGCGTTCGCACTCTCCGGAGTGTCCGGCCCGCCCCCCGATCCTCCAAGGTAGGTGCTGAACAGGAACTGCGAACCGTTCGCCGATATCCTGGTTACGAACCCCGCTTCCGAACCAGGGAGTGAGGTTTGCAGCGGGGACACCAGCGGGAAGTTCGCCGATGTCGTGCTGCCGGCAACCCAGGCGAATCCATTGCCGTCCACCGCTATTCCATCGGCTTCATCGGTCCCGCTTCCTCCGATGTACGTGCAATAGACGATCGTCCCCGAGGGGCTCACCTCCGCCGCGAACGCGTTCTCGACACCGGCCAGCGTTTTCTGCGCGGCGTTGACTACCGGCAGATTCGTGGACGTAGTCCCGCCGGCCGCGAACACGGTCCCGTCGGAACGAACCGCCATGGCGTTGATCGCATCATTCAGAGAGCCGCCGATCGTGATAGCGTAAAGCACCGTTTGCCCCGTCGGGTCCAGCTTGACGACGAATCCGTTCTCCGCTCCGCGGAGCGCCAGCGGCGTTCCATTGATCGACGTGGACGCCGTGGAACCGGCTATGTACACATTCCCCTGGCCGTCAACGCCCACGCCCGTCGCGCGAATCTCGCCGGTTCCCGCCAGGCAGGTCGAAAACACCACGTCCCACGACGGATTGAGCTTGATAAGAAAGGCATCGGTGCCGCCCGTGCAGAAGAAGGCGGTATTGGCCACGGGGAAATCGGCCGCATCGGTGGATCCCGCGATGTAGGTGTTCCCGCTCGCGTCCTGGGCAACCGCGGCCGCCTGCTGCATGCCGCCGTTACCCCACGTGGTCCAATTGCCAACTTCGGCACAAGGCGCGGTGGAAGAACACGCCAGCAGAATAATGACGGTTACGCAGGCCCTGGGCCTCACGGAGTTTAGTGTGAACGGGCTTACCGTGGTCTCATCTGGAAGTCCATGTTCCGGAAGGCGATCTTTGCCGAACTGCACGCGGCCGCGCAGTGTGCTAGCGTGGAATTTAGGTCTTTATTTCATTTGCAGGAGAAATATTACTATGCCACTTGTATCAATGCGCCAGGTCCTCGATGAGGCGGCCAAGGGCGGCTACGGCGTTGGCGCCTTCAACGTCAACAACATGGAGCAGATTCAATCGATCATGGAGGCGGCGCGAGAGACAAAGTCGCCGGTGATCGTTCAGGCCAGCCGGGGGGCCCGCGCCTATTCGCAGGACCGCTTCCTTTATCATCTGATGCTGGCGGCCACCGAGGTCTACCCGGAAATTCCCACGGTCCTGCACCTGGACCACGGCAACAGCGTGGAAACCTGCAAATCGGCCATTGACATGGGCTTCACCAGCGTCATGATGGACGGCTCGCTGATGCCCGATGGCAAGACGCCGTCCTCGTTCGAGTACAACGTGGACGCCACCCGCCGCGTCGTCGAAATGGCGCACGAGAAGGGCATCACGGTGGAAGGCGAGATCGGCTGCCTCGGCGGCATTGAAGACGGCCATGGCGCCGGCCTGGACGGCCTCGCTCACCTCACCGATCCCGACCAGGCCGTGGAGTTCGTCGAGAAAACCGGTCTGGACGCGCTGGCCATCGCCATCGGCACCAGCCACGGCGCGTACAAGTTCACCAGCAAACCCACCGGCGCGACGCTCAAGATGGACGTGCTCATCGCCATCCACAAGCGCCTGCCGAACGTGCACCTGGTGATGCACGGCTCTTCCAGCGTGCCCAAAGACCTGCAGGATATCGTAAACCAGTACGGCGGCAAGCTGAAGCCAACCTGGGGCGTGCCGGTGGAAGAGATCCAGCTTGGCATCCGCAACGGCGTGCGCAAGGTCAACGTGGACACCGACAACCGCCTGGCCATCACCGGGGCGATTCGCAAGGTGTTCGCCGAGAAGCCGGAAGAGTTCGATCCGCGCAGCTACATGAAGCCGGCGCGCGAGGCCATGAAGAAGGTTGTGGCGTTGCGCATGACCCAGTTCGGCCAGGCCGGACACGCCGGCGACTACGCGCCCGTTTCGCTCGCCGAAATGGCCAGGCGCTACGCCGCGCAGCCCGTGCTGGTGTAGCGAAGGGACACGCGGCGACAGCCGCGTTCGAACGGAACCGACACGAACGCGACTGGCGTCGCGTGTCCACCTCGCCGCGTGTCCCGCCCGGGTGGCGTGGGATAATTATTCCCATGTCAATCGACGCAGGAAAAATCAAACACATGAAGGCGCTGGCGAACCAGGCGGGCGTCATCGCCGCCGCCGCCATGGACCAGCGCGGCAGCCTCCAGAAATCCATCGCCGCCGCCAAAGGCATCGACTCGAAACAGGTCACCGACGAGATGCTGTCGGAGTTCAAGGTGGCGGTGTCCAAAGTCCTCACGCCGCACGCCAGCGCCATTCTGCTCGATCCGGAGTGGGGTCTTCCCGCGGCGAGGGCGCGCGCGTCGAACGCGGGGCTGTTGCTGGCCTATGAGCTGAGCGGCTACGACAACACGCAGCCGGGCCGCCTGCCCGATCTTCTTCCTCACTATTCGGTGAAGCGCATCGTGGACGACGGCGCCGACGCGGTCAAGATTCTCATTTACTACACGCCGTTTGAAGACGAGAAGGTCAACGACATCAAGCACGCGTTCATCGAGCGCATCGGCGCCGAGTGCGAAACGTACCAGATTCCGTTTTTCCTGGAGTTCGTCGGCTACGACCCGCAGGGCGGCGACGAGAAGGGCCTCGAGTTCGCCAAACGCAAGCCCGAGGTAGTGAAGGGCGCGATGAGGGAGTTCTCGAAGCCGCAGTACAAAGTGGATGTGCTGAAGGTGGAAGTGCCCATCAACGCGAACTACGTGGAGGGCTCCAGCGTGTACAAGGGACAGAAGGCGTACTCGCGGGAGGAAGCGCTGGCTCATTTTCGCGAAGCGGCGGACGTCGCTACCAGGCCGTTCATCTATCTGAGCGCCGGCGTGAGCAACGCGCAGTTCGTGGAATCGCTGAACATGGCCGGGGAAGCGGGCACCGACTACTCCGGCGTGCTGTGTGGCCGCGCCACGTGGAAGGAGGGCATTCCGGTGTATGCGAAGCAGGGTGTGAAGGCGCTGGAAGACTGGCTTTCCACCGAGGGCGTGAAGAACATCGACGCGGTGAATGCCGCCATCCACACCGCGAAGCCCTGGTACCACAAAGCGGGTGTGGCAGCGTAGACGCTCAATTCTTCTTCACCAGCCTGTTCATGAAGCTGGCGAACAGTTCGGGCCCCGGTATCGCCGGTGGCGCATCGTCGCCATGTTCGGCGGCCCACTCGAGCAGGAGCGGCAAGGCCATCCAGCGAGCGGACTGTTCTCCCGATCCGTCGCGGAAACGATACAGCACGCTCGAGACCTTCGCTGGCAACTCCACCATGACGATGTTATCGGCGCGCGGCGTGGCGCAGTTCGCGGCCGGTGAGGTTACCAGATACTCGCGGCAACTGGCCGGGCGGTGGGGATGAATACTGCAGCTCTCCTCTTCGAGAAACGGACAGGCCAGCCCGAGGTGGAAGTATTCGAGCCCCAGGCGATTCCGCTCGGCCGGATCGGAAGGCGGGTCCGCGCGCAGCCTCTCCAGCAGGCCGCTCGCCGCCAGCGCCCGCATCACCTCGGCAAAGCGGGCGGTGACGCGCCGCCTGCGGTCCTCGGGCATGGCCGCGATCAGCTCCGCCAGAGACCGCGCCTCGATTTCGCTGATGGGGACAATCTGGCGGCAGCACGCGCCGCAGCCGGCCCGGCATGAAACGCGCCGGCCCTGCGATTCCACCTGTTCCACGGCGGCGCCGATGAGCGCGTCGTTGAGTTCCTGCAGCACCGGCAGAAGGTCCACGGGCCGGATGGGTTCCGCGGGAACCTGAACGCGGGCGGACATGGCGCCGCCGCCAAAACGCAGATCGAACCGGATCTCGCACGCACGGGCGGGCACACCCGATTATAATGAGGCTCGCATGGACGTGAACCTTCTGGCGCGGGTGATCGACCCCGCCCGTGTGCTCACGCGTCTGATCGAGCGGATCGCTTACGCCTCCGACGCCAGCGTGTATCGGCTGATTCCGCGCGCGGTGGTGCTCGCCCGCGGCGTGGCGGAGATCCAGGCTTTGTTCCGGTTCAGCCATGAACAGCGCATTCCACTGACGTTTCGCGCGGCCGGGACCAGCCTCTCCGGACAGGCCATCACCGACGGCATTCTGGTGGAAGTGGCGCGGCACTGGAGGGAAGCGCGGGTGGAAGCGGGCGGCAAAAGCGTCCGCGTGCAGCCCGGCGTCATTGGCGGGCACGTCAACCGGATGCTGGCGCCCTGGCGCGCTCGCATCGGTCCCGACCCGGCTTCCATCAACGCCTGCATGATGGGCGGCATCCTTGCCAACAACTCCAGCGGCATGTGCTGCGGCGTCGCGCAGAACGCGTATCACATGCTCCGCTCGCTCACGTTCGTGCTGCCGTCGGGGACGCTCATCGATACCGCCGACCCCGCGGCCCCGGACCTTTTCCGCGCGCGCGAACCCGTGCTGGCCGAGGGCCTCGCTCAATTGCGCGGCGAGATTCACGCGAACCCGGCATTATGCGAGCGCGTCCGCGCCAAGTACCGCGGCAAGAACACCATCGGTTACTCGCTCAACGCATTCCTCGATTACGAACAGCCCGTGGACATCTTCGCACGCCTGCTGATCGGCTCCGAAGGCACGCTGGGCTTTATCGCCGAAGCGGTGCTCGACACCGTTCCCGATCTGCCGGTGAAGTACACAGGGCTGCTGTTATTTCGCGATTGCCATGACGCCTGCGCGGCCATCGTGCCGTTGCGCGACGCCGGCGCCAGTGCCCTCGAGTTGATGGACCGCGCGGCCCTGCGGTCGGTGGAAGATCAGGCGGGCTGCCCGGCTTCTCTGAGGTCGCTGCCCGCGGGGGCGGCCGGCCTGTTGGCGGAGTTTCAATGCGCGGACGAAGCGGATCGGGGCGGGCTGCAGGAGCGCGCGCAAAACGCCGCCGGTGAACTGCGGCTTCTCCAGGCGCCGGCGTTCACGCATAAGGCCACCGAACAGGCGGCATTGTGGAAGATCCGGGCGGGGATGTTCCCCTCGGTTGGTTCGGTGCGCCGCAGCGGGACCAGCGTCATTATCGAAGATGTTGTGTTTCCGGTTCACCGGCTGGCCGACGCGGTCCTCGAATTGGAGCACCTGTTTGCAAAGCACGGTTACGACAATGCCATCATCTTCGGGCACGCCAAAGACGGCAACCTGCACTTCGTAATCACGCAGTCGTTCGCGGACCAGAAGTCCATCGACCAGTATGCGCGGCTCATGGACGACGTGGTTCGCCTCGTGGTGGAGCGCTACGACGGTTCACTCAAAGGCGAGCACGGCACCGGCCGCAACATGGCGCCCTTCGTGGAGACGGAGTGGGGCGGCGACGCGTATCGCGTAATGAAGCGCGTGAAGGAGCTGGCCGACCCGGAAAACCTGCTCAACCCCGGCGTTATCATCAATGCCGATCCTCGGGCGCACCTGCGCGACCTGAAGAGCCTGCCCACGGTGGAGGACGAGGTGGACAAGTGCATCGAGTGCGGATTCTGCGAGGTGCGCTGCCCCAGCCGCGATCTCACGCTCACGCCCCGGCAAAGAATCGTGGTGCGGCGGGAGATGGCGCGTAACCGCGATGCCGCGCTCGATGCCGATTTCCAATACATGGCGCTGGACACCTGCGCGGTGGATGGACTCTGCGCCACCGCCTGCCCCGTCGGCATCGACACGGGCGCGCTGACGAAGCGACTCCGCCGCGAACGGCATTCGGCCATCGCTCATCGCTTCGCGCACTTTCTGGCGGGCCACTTCAGACTGCTGGAGGTCGGCGCGCGAATGGCATTGCGGGCCGCGCGCGTCCACCGCCCACTTACCCAACGCGCCGGCGCGGAGGCGGTCTATTTCCCGGCCTGCACCTCACGCGTGCTCGGGCGGCTGCGCGGCGAGCCGGACGACATGTCTCTGCCGGAGGTGTTCGTGAAAGTGGCCGCCCGCGCGGCCGTCAGCGTTTTCATCCCGCGGGACGTGAGCGGAGCCTGCTGCGGCGTGCCATTTTCTTCGAAGGGCTACGACCAGGCGCACCGGCTGGCCGTCAACCGGATCATCGAGCGCTTCTGGCAATGGTCGGACGAGGGCCGGTTGCCTGTCGTTGTGGACGCCAGTCCGTGTGCGTATGGGCTGCTCACGTGCCGTCCGCACCTGACGCCGGAGAACCAGGGCCGTTTCGACCGAATGCAGATTCTCGACAGCGTCCGGTTCGCGCACCGCCGGCTGCTCCCGCGATTGACCGTAACGCGGCCCGTGGACGCAGTCGCGCTGCATCCGGTCTGCTCGCTGATCAAACTGGGTCTGGCGACGGAACTCGAAGCCATCGCGTCGGCGTGCAGCCGGCAGGTCACCGTGCCGCCCAGCGCCGGCTGTTGCGGCTTCGCCGGCGACCGTGGGTACCTGTTCCCGGAACTCACCGAATCGGCCACGCGTCTGGAAGCCGCCGAGGTGCGTGCCGGGACCTTCAACGGCCACTATTCCAGCAGCCGCACCTGTGAAATCGGCCTGACACGCGCCACGGGGAGCGTCTATCGGTCCTTCCTGTATCTGCTCGAGCGCGCGACGCGCCCCTGAATACCGGGAGCTACTGCCCCTGTTCGTGCGTATCCAAAACCATTGGAGAACCCATGAGCATTTGGCAGGACGTCCGCTATGGCGCCCGCAATCTGCAAAACTCGCTTGGCTTCACGCTGACCGCCGCATTCACCATCGCCCTCGGAATCGGCGCCACCACCGCCATCTTCAGCCTTTGCGACGCCATGCTCTGGAAGCCCGTGCCGCTGCCGCACCTGGACAGCCTGGTGAGCGTTATGCAGCGCGATCCCGGCGACCCGAACGATTGGGACACCGCCACGCCGGCCGACATCGACGAGATTCGCCGCGGCAACACGTCCCTCGCCAGTCTGGCCAGTTGGCAGGGCGGCCTCGCGAACCTGGCGGGCGCCGGCGTGGCTCCCGATCGCGTCATTCAGTCCCTGGTGAGTGCTAACTTCTTCGCCGTCGCGGGTGTGCAGCCGGCCCGCGGTCGCGCCTTCCAGCCTGACGAGGATCAACCCGGCCGCGATCACGAGGTCATTCTGAGCGACCGGCTCTGGCAGGGCCGGTTTGGCGGCGACCCCAACATCGTCGGCCGACAGATCCGGCTGGACGACGTTCCCTACACGGTCAGCGGAGTGATGCCCCCCAGCTTCGACTTCCCCCTGGCTACGGAAGTCTGGACGCCCATGGGGCTCACGCCCGAACAGCGCAACTCGCACACCGCGCAAACGCTCGAATCCATCGCACGCCTGAAGCCGGGCCGTACCGTGGAGCAGGCCGCCACGGAGATCGACGGCATTGCCGCCAGACTGGAAAAATCCTACCCGGAAACGAACAAGAATCGCCGCTTTGTGGTTTGGCCCATCCTTAAGCTTCTGGTTGGGAACGAAACCCACCAGTACCTGATCCTGCTATTAGGCTCGGTGCTGTTCGTGTTGCTGATCGCCTGCGCCAACGTGGCCAATCTGCTGTTGGCGCGGGCCACCGGGCGGCTGCGCGAAGTAGCGGTACGCCGGGCACTGGGCGCGGGCCGCTGGAGAGTGATCGCCCAACTGGTCACCGAAAGCGTCCTGCTCTCCTTCGTGGGCGCCGGCCTCGGCCTGCTGGTAGCGTATTGGGCAATCAACCTGCTTCGTGGTGGCATGCCCGCCGAGATAGAGCGCTACATCCTCGGCTTCAAGGATATTCGGCTCGACGGCCGGACCCTGCTCTTCACGTTGCTGGCGGCGGTAGCCAGCGGCATACTCGCCGGTCTGGCGCCCGCCTGGCAATCCTCGCATCCAAATCTCACCGATGCCCTGCGCGAAGGCGGCCGCGGATCGTCCACGGGCAGAGCCGGGCAACGGCTGCGCAACATTCTGGTGGCTTCCGAGATGGCCATGGCCGTGGTCCTGCTGGTGGGCGCGGGCTTGATGGTTCGCGGATTCAATTCGATGCTCGACAGAGGGAAGACCATTGAGCCGGAAACCCTGCTGACCCTGCGTCTGGCCATCACCGACAACAAGTATCACGAGAAACCCCAGATAGTGGATTTCTACCGCCGGGTGCTGGAGCGCATTCAGGCGCTGCCGGGCGTACGCTCGGCCGCGGCGGTTACCACGCTGCCCTACAGCGACCATTCCGAAGGGCGGGATTTCACCATCGAAGGCCGAACGGTGGAGCCCGGAGACCAGCCCAACGGCATGTATCAGGTGACCAGTCCGGAATACTTCGCCACCGTGCGCGTTCCGCTGCGCGAAGGACGTTTTCTGCTGCCGAGCGACGGCCCCACGGCGCCGCCCGTGGCGCTGATCAGCGAGCGCATGGCCCAGCGCTGGTGGAAGAACGAATCGCCCATCGGTAAGCATATTCGCATTGGCGATGCCGATTCGAAGAGCCCGTGGATGACCATCGCCGGCGTGGTGGGCGACATGCCGCACAACCCGTATGACCGCGCGCCGCGCCGCACCATCTATGTTCCCTATCAACAGCAGCCCGCCCTGTGGATGGACATCGGAGTCCGCACCGCCGGCGATCCTCTGCTGGTGGCGCCTTCGGTTTCCGCCGCGATTCGCTCGGTGGACCCCGACCAGCCAATCTCCGAGATGCGCACCATGGAGAAATCCATTCACAACCGGGCCATCGGCCTGAACTACGTGGCCACGCTGATGGGCGTGTTTGGCATTATCGCGCTGGTGCTTTCGGCCGTCGGCGTCTACGGCGTGATGTCCTACATGGTGTCCGAGCAGACGCGGGACATCGGACTCCGCATGGCCCTGGGCGCGCCGCGCGCCAACGTGCTGGCCGGCGTCTTCCGGCGCGGTCTGCTGGTGACTGGAGCGGGGCTGGCCGTGGGTTTGCCAATAGCGTATGCGCTCGCCCGCCTGATGGCGTCCCTGATTTACGGGGTAACCTCCACCGACCCGGGGACTTTCATCGGCATTCCAGTGGCGTTGATCGGGGCGGCGGCCCTGGCCATCTACATCCCGGCGCGGCGCGCGATGAGAATCGACCCGATTCTCGCGTTGCGGTACGAATAAACCAGCTTGATCTGACGCCTGTAAGTTTTCGCCGGCGGGCGAGACTATAGTCGGCGATGATCCAAGCCGACAGCCTTCGCAAATCTTTTGGCGGCCGCCAGGCGGTGGATGGGTTGACGTTCTCCGCCGCGGACGGCGCCATCACCGGTCTGGTGGGACCCAACGGTTCCGGAAAAACCACCACCCTGCGCCTGATCACCGGCCTCCTTCGCCCGCACAGCGGCCAGGTGCTGGTGGACGGCGTTGACCCGGCCGGGGACCCCATGGGCGCGCGCCGCCGCATTGGCGCGCTCACCGATGGTCTGGGCAACTACCCGCGCCTCACCGCGCGCGAACACATCCGCTATTTCGGGGAGCTGCGCGGCATGCCGCCCGCGGAGCTGGAGGCGCGCACCCGGTTTCTCATCGGCCTGTTCGACATGCACGAAATCGCCGACCGCCGCGCGCTGGGATTCTCCCAGGGCGAGCGCATGAAGCTGGCTCTGGCGCGCGCGATGGTCAACGATCCGCCGAACATCCTGCTCGACGAGCCCGCCAACGGCCTGGACGTGAGCAGCACCCGCGCCCTGCGCACGCTGCTTCAGCGCCTTCGCGAAGCCGGCAAGTGCGTGCTTCTCTCCTCCCACCTGATGAGCGAGATTTCGGCCGTCTGCGACAGCGTGGTGGTGATGGCTCGCGGAAAAGTGGTCGCCCAGGCGTCGCCCGCCGAGCTGATGCACGCCAGCAGCGCCCGCAACCTGGAAGAAGCCTATGTGGAGCTGACCGCATGAAACCCCGTCTCTGGCTGGTTGTGTTTCTTAAAGAGGTGCGGGACGCGCTGCGCGACCGGCGCTCCCTGTTTTCGGCCCTGATGTTCTGCTGGCTGGGGCCGTTGCTGGTGGCCGCGCTGTGGCGCCAGCCCGCCGCGCTCCTCATGCTGCCGGCGTTTCTCATGGTGACCGCCTTCACCGGCGCCATGAACATCGCCAACGACACCATGGCCGGCGAGCGCGAGCGCGGCTCGCTGGAACCGCTGCTGCTGAATCCGGTTCCGCTTTCCGATCTTGTCCTCGGGAAATGGCTGGCGGCTTGTGCGTTCAGCCTGGGCTGCGTGGTGGTAACGCTGCTGTGTGCGCTGGCCGCTTTGTACGCCGCCCCGCTGAGCGGCCGCATGCACCCCGGCGCGCTGGTGTGGATGCTGGTGGTGGCCGCGCCCCTGGCGCCATTCGCCGCCGGCGTCGATCTGTTGATTTGCACCTTTGCGCAGACTCCGAAGGAAGGCAGCTCATACCTTTCCGTGGCCCTGCTCGCGCCGATGCTGACCGGGATGCTGGCGGAGTTTTACCCGGTGCGCCTGCAGGCGGCCATTGCCGCGGTCCCCCTGCTGGGGCAGCAGCGCATGCTCTCCGCGCTGACGCACGGCCAGACCCCGCACCCGACCTGGCTGCTGGCATCCGCCGCTGGTGCGCTGCTCATCGGCGCCGCGTCGGTGGCGGCAACCGCGCGGCTGCTGCGGCATGAGAAGGTGATCTTTGGGCGGTGATGCGGCTCTGCACATCGCCGCCCCGGAAGCAGCGGGTTTTGTGGACCGGCGCACCCTGACCGACCAGTACGAACGCATCGTCTCCGCATACGGCCCGGCCCTGGTGCGCCTTACCGCCTGCTACGAATCACGGCCGCACGCGCGGGAAGATCTGCTGCAGGAGATTCTGCTGGCCATCTGGAAGACGCTGCCGGGCTTTCG
>CAYVPZ010000084.1:0-11534 GCA_964453955.1 uncultured Solibacteraceae bacterium
TGCCGCCGGAGTTCACCAGCGCGGCGGCGATCTCCAGCGCCTGCTCGCCGTGATCCGGCTGCGACACCAGAAGATCGTCCACGATAACCCCCAGCTTCCGGGCGTAGGCCGGGTCGAGCGCGTGCTCGGCATCGATGAACACCGCCGTCCCGCCCAGTTTCTGCGCTTCCGCGATCACCTGCAGGGCCAGCGTGGTTTTGCCGGAGGACTCCGGCCCGAAGATCTCCACCACGCGGCCACGCGGAAACCCTCCGACGCCCAGCGCGTTATCGACGGAGATGGACCCGCTGGAAATGACGCTCACCGGCAGCGTGGAGCGGGAGCCGAGGCGCAGCACGCTGCCTTTTCCGAACTGCTTGTCCATCTGGGTGAGGGCGGTGTCAATGGCGCGTTGCCGCGCGGCGCGGTCGGTGGGGGACATGGTCACAATCCGTTAGTGGCGCGGGGCCGGGAGTTCTCGCTGTTTTTGCGGTACGCTTCGGAACATGAGAGCCTGCGTGCTGCGCCGCCCGGCGCCGGTGGAGAGCCGTCCCCTGGAACTGGCCGAGCTGCCCGTCCCCGAGCCGTCCGCCAATGAGGCGCTGATTCGCGTGCACGCCTGCGGCGTCTGCCGCACCGATCTGCACGTGGTGGAGGGAGAGCTGCCGCCGCGCAAGATGCCGGTGACGCCGGGCCATCAGGTGGTGGGCATGATCGAACGGTGCGGGCCGGGCGCCACCCTGCATCCGCCGGGGACCCGCGTGGGCGTGGCCTGGCTCGGCTGGACCGACAGCGCGTGCGAATTCTGCCGCGCCGGCCAGGAGAACCTGTGCGCGAACGCTCGTTTCACCGGCTACACCGTGAACGGCGGATATGCCGATTACATCGTCGCGCCCGAGGCGTTCGTGTATCCGCTTCCCGCCGGTTTCTCGGATTTGGCCGCCGCCCCGCTGCTCTGTGCCGGCATCATTGGCTTCCGCTGCCTGCGGCTTTCCGGGATCGCCCGCGGTGGCCGTCTGGGTTTCTACGGCTTCGGCGCGGCCGCGCACGTGGCCATTCAGGTCGCGCGCTATTGGGGCATCGATGTGTATGTGTCCACCCGCGACGAACGCCACCAGCGGCTGGCCGCCGAGCTGGGAGCGGTGTGGACGGGCGGCACGCTGGCCGAGCCCCCAGCA
This sequence comes from uncultured Solibacteraceae bacterium, assembly GCA_964453955.1. Classification (GTDB taxonomy): domain Bacteria; phylum Acidobacteriota; class Terriglobia; order Bryobacterales; family Bryobacteraceae; genus CAWACP01. The sequence goes on from CAYVPZ010000084.1 coordinate 1,158, forward strand.
AAGCTGGACGCCGCTATCATTTTCGCGCCAGCCGGCGAGATTGTCCCGGCCGCGCTGGGGGCGCTGCGCCACGGGGGCACGCTGGTGCTGGGCGGAATCCACATGAGCACCATCCCGCCGCTCGATTACGAGCTGCTTTATCACGAACGGGTGGTCCGCTCGGTGGCCAACAACACGCGCGAGGACGGTCGCGATTTCCTGCGCCTGGCCGCGGAGATTCCGATTCACACACAGGTGGAGGTGTTTCCGCTGGAGCAGGCCAACGAAGCGCTGAATCGGCTCAAGAACGATGCCATCCGCGGGGCCGCCGTGCTGCGGATTATGGCGGAATAGAGCGCACCGCAGCGGGATTTCACGCACCCCCCACTCTGGACCCCGGTGCTGCGCGACGCCAAAAGGGGACAGACTACTGCTTTGGCGTTTGGTGGCTCCGACGAGATTAGTCAGTCTGTCCCCCTTTTTGGCGTCGCTTCCAGTGGTGAGTGAATTGCGCTACACCAGGGACAGAAGGAGGCGCTATGCTCTTTTCGAAGATCCTGGTGCCTGTCGATTTCTCCCGCCGCTCGCTGGGCATGGTCCACTATGCCTGCAAACTGGGCGCCCGCTATAAGGCCAAAGTCACCCTGCTGAACGTCATCGAGACACCCTGTTACGGAGTGCCCGGGGCCGGGCTGGAGTTGCCCGCCTTCGCCCCCGTTCTGCCGGAGTGGAAGGCGCAGCATGAGGCGCGGCTGGACGAATTCGCCCGATCGGCCTGCCCCGATGTCGCGGTGGAGGCCGTGGTGGTGGAAGGGAACCCGGCGGGGAAGATCGTGGAATCCGCGTGCACCATGGGAGCCGATCTGCTCACCATGCCCACGCATGGGTACGGCGTGTTCCGGCGTCTGCTGATCGGCTCGGTGACGTCCAAGGTGCTGCACGATGTGGCCTGCCCAGTGTTCACCGGCGTTCACGTGGAGGCAACGCCCGCGGCCGGGCGAATCCACTTCGACCGCGTGCTCTGCGCGGTGGACCTGAAGCGCGATTGCCAGCGCGTGCTCCAATGGGCCGCTTCGTTCGCCACGGACTTTGCCGCGCGGCTCATCGTCCTGCATGTGGTGCCCATGCCGTTCGTGCCCACCGATTCCGCCTTCGACGCGAACTGGTTCTCCGAGCTGGAGCAGATGGCCACCACGCAGTTGTCGGACCTGTGTTCCGAACTGGGCGTCACGGCCGAGGTGAGGACGGCGACGGGCTCGCCGATCACCTGCACGGCCTCCACTGCCAGGGAAGAGCACGCCGACGTGGTGGTGATCGGCCGCAGCACCGACGAGCATCTGGGTGGGCGCCTGCGCGCCAACGCCTATGGCATCATCCGGCAATCGCCGTGCCCGGTGATCAGCGTGTGACGGGCAAAGCGATTAAGGGAAGTAGAGGTAGTAAAGGAAGTAGAGGGAGTCATCGCACTGCCTCTACTCCCTTTACTCCCTTTAATCCCTCTGCTCACGACCGCCCGTACACCGGAATGAGCGCGCCGTTCACCTCGGCGGCTTCGCTCGAGGCCAGCCACACCAGCACCTCGGCGATCGCCTCCGGCTTCACCCATTTTGTGTGATCGGCTCTTGGCATGGCCTTGCGATTGGCCGCGGTGTCGATGGTGCTCGGCAGCACCGCGTTCGCCGTGACGCCGCTGCCCGCCACTTCCAGCGCCACCGTGCGCACGAGCATGTGCAGCGCCGCCTTGGAGACGGCGTACGCGCTGAGGTTGGCCGCCGGCTCCACGCCCGTGCGCGACCCCACGGCGATGATCCGGCCGCTGCCCGCCTCGAGCATCGGCGGCAGCACTTCGCGGATCATGTAGAACGCCGAGCGAAGGTTCAGATCCATCATGCGGTTCCAGACATCGTCGGTGGTTTCGCCCACCGGCGCGCCGCCGGCAAACCCGCCCATGACGTGCACCAGGGCATCCACCGGCTGGGCACGCGCGGCCGCGTGCCGGCAGCCATCCACCGTGGTCAGGTCCGCCTCAATCGGATGGAAGTTTCCCTCCGGCAGGCCGCGGCCGTCCCACGAAAGGGCCACCCCGAAGACGGCGGCCGCTCCGCTGTCCAGAAACGCCTTCACCACCGCGGGGCCCAGCCCGCCGGTTGCGCCAGTCACCAGAATCACCATGCGATATTGATGATAATGCCTCACCAGTTGCCGCGGCTACGCATGGAGCTGGATTTCACGCCTTCTCCCGATGCGGAGCGGCCGGGACTCTTCATTCGCGATCCGTATCACTTCAGTGACGCGATGCTGCTGGTGCCTCCGCAACTGGTGGCCGCGCTGGCCTGCTTCGACGGCGAACAGACCGAGCTGGACCTGCGCCAGACCCTGGTGCAGATAACCGGCGAGATCCAGGTGGGCGAGCTGGAAAAGCATCTGGTGGACACGCTGAGCCAGGCCGGCTTCCTGGTGGACGAGCGCTTCCTCGCCATGCGCGACGCGGCGATGACCAACTTCGCGCAGGCGGGCCAGCGAAACGCCCGCCACGCTGGATCCGCCTATCCCAATCAGCCGGCGGAAGCGCGCCAGCAGTTGGCTACGTACATGGGTTCCGCGGCGCTTACCGCGGCGGCCGACGGGCTGGTGGCGATCGCCGCGCCGCACGTGAGCCCGTTCGGCGGCTGGGAATCGTACCGCGACGCCTACAACAAGCTGGCGCCCGATCATGGCGAGCGCGTGTTTGTCATCCTGGGAACTTCGCACTATGGCGAGCCGGAGAAGTTTGGCCTCACCCGCAAGCCGTTCGTGACGCCGCTGGGCGAGGCGGTCACGGAGACGGCGCTGGTGGATCGCCTCGCCGGGAAAGCCGGCGCGGCCGTCACCATGGAAGACTACTGCCACTCGATCGAGCACTCCATCGAATTCCAGGTGGTGTTTCTGCAGCACCTCTACGGCCCGCACATTCGCATCCTGCCCATTCTGTGCGGGCCGTACGCGCGCAGCATCTATCAGGGCGGCCGGCCCGAGCAGAACGCCGGGGTGGAGCGCTTCCTCGGCGAATTGGGCGAAATGGCCGCGCGCGAGTGCGACCGGCTGTTCTGGGTGCTGGGCATCGACATGGCGCACATGGGCCGGCGCTACAGCGACCGGCTGGCGGCGCGGGCGGACGAAGGCCCTATGACCGAGGTGGCCCGGCGCGACCGCGCGCGCATCGACCGCATCACCAGCGCCGACGCCGAAGGATTCTGGGACCTGGTGCAGCAAAATCACGACGACCTGAAGTGGTGCGGGTCGTCGCCGTTGTACACGTTTCTGCGCGCCGTACCGGGCGTGCGCGGCGAGCTGGCGCGCTACCAGCAGTGGAACATCGACGAACAGAGCGTGGTGAGTTTCGCGGCGCTGGCGTTCACGCGAACCTGAGCTGGCGGGTCAGCCTTTGTCGGCGCCCACGGTTGCGGTCACCCGCGGGGGCGGGATGGCGTCGCCGAGATTCATGGAGCCGCCGCCTTCGCTCACATAGTTGCGGTTCCAGGTGGGGATCTCCACCGCCACGTCGCCCTGGACGATGCACTGGCAGCCGAGGCGCGAATGAATGGTGAGCCCGGCGGCCATGTCCAGCCGGTCGGCCTCGTCGTCGTCCATTTCGCTGAGGTTTTCCTCGCCGTTTTTCACCACCACGTGACAAGTGGTGCAGGCGCAGTTGCCTCCGCAGGCGTGCTCCAGATGGATGCCGAAGTTCAGGCAGACGTCGAGAAGCGACTCGGGCTTGCCGTGCTCGTGGTAGGGCAGCTTGCCGGATTCGTACTCGACGGTTTTGCCGTCAATAGTGACTCTGGGCATGTCGATTCCATTATATCGGATTTTTTTGGTCCGATATAGTTGGGCGTGGCGGGTATCCAGAGCAGAATGGTAGGATCGTTGGAGAGCACTCGTTGCGCCCGTAGCTCAGCTGGATAGAGCGTCTGGCTACGAACCAGAAGGTCAGGTGTTCGAATCACCTCGGGCGCACCACTAACTCCTCACAACGCGACCTTCAACACGCCCGCGGCATCGGCCGGCGAACCGCTGCCGCTCGCCGTAATCACAACTGTCTTTCCGGCTGCACTTGTCTGGACGCTGAAGCTGTACCCCGCGCCAGGCGTCAGCCCCGTTACGAACATCGTAGTTACACCGGCGGGCGCGGGCAGAGTGGATCCTCCGAAAACGCCGTTATCGCTCACCGGAAAGTAAACCACGGTTGCGTCGAACGCAGCGCCATCGAAGGCCGTGCCGCTCGTGCTCTGCAGATAAGTCGCCGGCGCCATCGTCGCTCCGGGGTCGGCGCCCTGGAGCACGTGCAGGAAACGGGCGTCCAGCGGATTGCTCGGATCCTGCACCTGCAGGATATATTGGGTGGGCTCCAGATCCGCGATCGGATTCAGGATCGCGGCGCCATTGAAGCTGGTGATCGACGGGTTGTGCGGCAACAGCGTTTGCACGAACAATTGCTGCCCGCTGGGCAACGTATCACTGACGGTGTTTCCATGAATCGCGGGGTTGGCCACCAGGCTGAGATTGAAGCGCTTGAAGAGGCCGGTGTTGAGCGACGTGGCGCGGTCGTAGACGACGATATAGTCGTTGTCGATCCATAATATCGAACGAGTCGCCAGGGTGATGTTGGTCACGGAATCCTGAGAAACCCAGATATCCGGACGGTTGTACAAGCTGGTCAGGTTGCTGGCGGCGTAAACGTAACCGGGGCCGCTGCTCATGGTCGTTGTGGGATCTCCGGCATCCTCGCCTTCCATCCACTGGCTGCCATTCGTCCAGGCGGGCAAGTCGGGGCCCTGCCAGTCCATGGTTGCGCAGGCCGGGCACCAGTTTTCAAGCGCGAGAGAATTGTGAAAAACCGTGGTGTCGCCGTTTCCGGCGCCGCCGTTATCGTAGTTGCTCATTTCCTTGGTGAGCCACTCGCCGCTGCGATACAGTCCGAACTGGCCGCTCGCGCCATCCTGATGGTTGATGGAGATCCAGCTCGCGCGATAGTCGAACATGGTGTTCGTAGCACTCCAGTCGCTGTGGGCGACAATGCGGCCGGCGGGCGCGTCGTAGAACAGCGTGGGGAAGGAAGGACGCGGATCGGTGGCCGCTGGTGCGGCCGGATCGAGCAGCAGGTAATACAGAAGGTCCTGGGTGACGCCCCAGCTCCACGGATCAGTCATGCGCGCGAGCAGACCGCCGGCGCCGTTGGGCATGACGTCGGTGGCGAACCAGCGCACGGCGCTCAGATGGGTGGAGACTCCGGTCTCCTGCTCGAGCAGGCCCAGCAGTGCGAAGGGCGCCATCTGATCGGGCGTCTCCCACAGCCGCAGCATGTCGCCGTAGCCGGCGATCTGGTAGATGGAGCCAATGTAGGTTTCCGAAGCGGGGACGTGCGGCGTGGGCGTCAGCGAAGAGAGATAGCCGGTCACGTAGCGACCCCATACCGGTGCGCCGATCAGGCCGATCTGCGGGCCGGAGAGCGTCGGGCTGTTGAATCCGGCCGTTTGCAGGGCCAGCAGTTGACTGAGCACATAAGCGAACGACTCGCCGTAGAGCGTACCCTCAGGCGGCAGGCCGCCGCTGGCCAGTCCGAAGCCCGCTCCGGTGGGATTGCCAGGGATGCCATAGGCTTGCGCCACCACCTGTGGATCGCCCATCATGGCGAATTCCTCGTACAACCAGGCGCCGGTGGCATCGAGGATGTAGCTGCGCAGTGTGTTGCCGATGGTCGCCGCGGGAACGGCCGGGTTCACCGGCGGATCGTCCGCCGGATCGAGCGCCAGCGACATCATCGTGAGCAGGCGCGCGTGGGCCAGATAGTAGTTGTTGGACGCCATCCGGTACGGCAGGTTATTCGGAAGCAGGGCCAGGCTGTTCACCAGACCGGGAGTCCCGGGGTTGTCCCCTCCGGTGGTCGATGCGGTGAGGCAGTCGGAAGCCCATGTCATGAAGACGCGCTGGATGGTGGCCTTGTCGGCGGCGGTGAGGATCGGGGTGCCGGCGGCGTCGGTGGCGTTGTAGATCCAGTCCACGATCAGTGGCCATTCGTGGCCCGATTCGCTCGCCCGGTTATAAATGGGGAAAGCAGGATCGCGAAACGGCATCCCCGCCGCCTGGCCGAGCGCGGCCTGATTCATGGCATACATCAGCAGGTTATGCGCGGCCTGCGCATAAGCAATCCGTTTATTCGCGTCGGGATCGATGAGTGAGTTGAACGCCAGGATCACGGCGTTCTCTTCGCTGATCATGCCCGTGTAACCCTGGGTGTCGCCGTAATCGGGATAGGGATTCGCCGGGGCTGGATGCGCATCGGTGAGCGCGGCGCCAGGGAAGGCGAGGTTATAGTTGGCGACGGCCTGGCTGAGCACGGCGGAAAGTCCCTGATAAGCCACGTTGCCGGTGGTTGCCCACCCCCGGATGCGCGGCAGGTCCTGCACGGTGATCCACAATCGCGGGTGGGTTGTTACTGGGAAGGGAACCGGATCCGGAGTGTAGAAGTTCGCGGTCACCGTGGTGTTCGCCGCAGGCATGGTAAGCGTGGTGGTGCTGGCGTCGCCATTCGCCACCGTGGCGCCGGTCCAGTCCGCAAAGGCCTCGCCGGACGGAGGGGCATTGGCCGCTATCGTGATCACGGAGCCGGCTGAGTAGGCATTCTGGCCGGTGGGGTTGGTGACTTTGCCGTTCACCACTGTGAGCGTGTACGAAGGCGATCCGCTTCCGCCGCCGGACCCGGAGCCGCCGCCTCCCGATCCGCCCGAACTGCTCGTGCTGACGGGCACGGTCAGGGATTTGCCGCACAGGGAACCCGGGTTTTTGACACAGAAGGTGCTGGTCGCCGCCGCGCCCTGATAAATAGAAGCGGTGATGGTGGTCGCAGTGACCGAAGACGGCGCGATCTGCATCATGCCGTTGCTGCCGTAGCTGTCGTAGAGCAGCGCGCCCGATTGAAAGCCGGTTCCCTTGACGGTCACCGTGATCGTACCGACATTGAGCGGGTCAGGCGAGATCGACGTGATCGGCGGTCCGCCAGGCGCGATGTTCACGTAGACCTCTCCCAGAGTCTTGCCATCGGAGGCAAGCGCCTCCACCAGACAACTCACCGTGGGTACGACGGCCGGCGCCGTGTAAAGGCCGGACGACGTGATGGTCCCGACGGTGGAGTTCCCGCTTTTCACGCCGGAGACCATCCAGGTCACGTTGGTGTGCTTCAGTCCCGTCACGGTGGCCGTGTACTGGACTGTCTGACCGACGCCGACGGTGGTGTAGCCTGGGCTGATGGAGACCGACTGCGCTTGCAGTACTGCGGTGATAGAGACCGCGATCGAAAGCAGGACCGGCAGCGCCGGCAGGAACTTCTGAACGACTGTGCGGGAACAGGCCGCCACGCTCATTTCGAGTTTTTCCTCCGAACACAGTCATCATGCGGCAAGTGAGTTTTTTTAACTAGTTGCTCAATACCCTACGACGTCTCGTGGGTTTACCTGATACCCTGGGTGTTCGAGGCGGCTAGTTGCGGGCGACACCCACCTGGTCCGGCAACAGGTGAGGGAGGTACTGGCTGGCGGCGTCGCCAAGCAGGTCGCGGTGCATGCGCATGTAGTCGCCAAAGAACGCCTCGCCGACGCTCCCGTCGAGCAGGTGGGTGGCGAGGAGATCGAGAGCCTGCGGCTCCTGCCAAAGCGATTCGGCGTACACGACGCGGCGGCCCTCTTTGGGTTCGTGCAGCAGACGAAGGAAGTACTGTGTAACCACCATGTTCTCGCGCGGCATATGAGGGCCGATGATCAACACGTGTAACTGGTCCCATTCCCGCGGGCTCATGTCGCGCCGCCAGACCGTGATGCGGGCGTGAATGGCATCCAACTGCGCGCGGGTGGCCTCGGTTACATTCTCCATAAGGAGCGGAGCCATGCGGCGCGTAAACGCCAGCAGCAGGGAACGCGCGACTGTACGCCGGCCCGCCACGTCGTCGAGGAATGCCAGGGACTCGGCCACGATCCGCTTCTGGCGGGCAAGGGTGGCGGCAGAGAGCGGCACGGCATCGAGGCTGGCCTCGGCGGGCGGGATGAGTTCGCGCAGGCCCGCGAGCGTCTTCAGGCGATCGTCGTCGACGGCTCCATCGCCGGGCGTGAGGGTCACATAAATCGCCAGCGGGATGTGGGCGATGGTTTTGACCGGGTCGTAGATCGGGGTCCCCACGCTGGCTTCGACGCGCCGCCCGTCGCGCAGCAGAGCGAAGTTATCGCCGTTGACGATCAGAGTCGGACCGGAAGAACTCAGGACGCGGCTTTTGGCATCGGCGTAGGCCGCGCGGAAGGCGTTGTTGAGCGCGGTGAGGGCCGCCGGTTGCACCCCTCCAGCGGCCACCGGCGTGGTTTGAGCAGGGACGCCAGCGGCGGATATGAGGAAGACCAGAACCGCCAGAATCGGGTTTTGGAAACGCATGGCCGATTATCGCTCGACGGGAGGCTGGTATCATCCCCGGAGAGAGCTTCGCCGATGCTTTCCACGGTCACACTCCACGACATCTCGTCACCACACCTTCCCGAGGCTGTTCCGTATGCCGTCCTCGCGCCCGGCGTGGAGGAAGCTCTGCCACTCTGCATTCTGCTGTTAGGCGCCGGGGGCACTCGCGATTCCATGTTTGATCTCCAGCCGCTGTTCGACGGGTGGTGGGCAGGCGGCGCCGTTCCCCCCATGATCATCGCTACACCCACCGCCGGCCTCGACTACTACATGGAGGACCCCGCTGGTCCTATTCGCTGGGAGTCCTTCCTAGTCGACGATCTTGTCCCCCACCTGCGGAGCGCCTCGAACGTCAGCGAATCCATCGTGGTTGCCGGCGTGTCGGCCGGCGGTTACGGTGCGCTCAAGCTGGCCTTCAAGCACCACGACCTGTTCGAGGCCGTCGCCGCCATGCAACCAATGCTCGAACCGGGTTTCCGCGAATCGGATACCGGTCCCCGCAATCGTCTCCACCACTCCGCCGGTGGCCCCCCGCAGTTAATTGGCCCGGCGCGCGATCCTTCGCTCTGGGAGTCAAACAATCCCGCCAACCTGGCTCGCGCCAATGCCCGGCAAATCCGCGATTCCGGCCTCGCCGTCTATCTGGAAGCCGGTGACAGGGACTTCCTCAACGCCCACGATGGCGCCGAGTTCCTTCACCGCGTGCTCTGGGATCTCGACGTCCCGCACGAATACCATCTTGTCCGTGGCGCCGACCACGGCGGCCCCACCATGCGCCCCCGCCTGGGCGCGATGTTCGGCTGGTTCAAATCGCTTTGGAGTCCCGCGCCGCTGGATGCCGCCGCCGAACAAGCCACGCTCGCCTGGCTGCAGTCGGGCATGCAGGGCAAGCCACCCGCCGGCGCGACGACCACCGCTGCGTTCATCGGTTTCCTTCGCGCCCGTTTCGAAGCCCTCCGGGCCCAGGCGGCGCAAAGCGACCCCAGCACTAACCGCCACTTTGGCCACCTCTAGTCGCCGGCGTCCCTCGGGGTCGCGCCGCACGATTTGAGAAGATCTTGCGTGAAGATGTGCCAGGCCGCCGGTGGCGAACTCGAGCGCACCGATTACCTTCAATAACTGTGTTTGCTGCTGCCCGGATCGATCAGCTTCAGCGAAGGAAACAGCCTTCCATAGAAACCGCGATCTCTCGAAAGCAGGCGCGTCGCCTGATGTTCCGCGTGAACGCCCACCAGGAAGTCGGCCAGAATCCGGGCGCGTGGGCCGCCCTGCCGGCGATACTCTCGCCACACGCGACTCGCCGCGAAGTGCGCCGCACGGGTCAGCGGCTCGACGCGAATCTGGTTTGCCGCCAGAAAATCGTCGCACTCCCGCTGAGCCGGGAAATGGACACAAAGTTCGGCATACACCAGATCGCAGATCACCAGCGAGCCCACACTTACGGAATCTTCCAGAGCCTCTATGGCGGCGTCACAGAAATCGTCGTTGGGCAGAAGAACGTCCAGCAGCACGTTCGTGTCAATAGCGGTGATCATCGCCCCCGGACGTCTTCCATGAACTCGTCGACGGACTCACAGCCGAGATCGGCGAGGCTAGCCTTACAACGCCCCCGCCAGCGTTCGATGTCCAGCTTTTTGGGCGCCTTTCTCAGGACGATTGAGCCATCCTCCACCTTGAACACCACCTCAACGTCTGGTCCCAGTCCGAACCGGTCTCGAATCTCCTTCGGGATGGTAACCTGACCTCGTTCGCCTATCTTCATACTTTACTAGTATGATTCATAATTCATATCGGCGCAATCATGTGAGTCGGGGCGTCGCTGGTATGGGTCAGGCCGCCTCCGCGCTACCATTGAGGAAACGAAGTGACAGCGCATCCCGCTTCCGCCGCTCGGACGTCCGTCGCCGCCCGTGCGCTCCTGTG
>CAYVPZ010000085.1:0-11522 GCA_964453955.1 uncultured Solibacteraceae bacterium
CGAGGTGGCAGCGCTGACTTTCAAGCACATCCAGCAGCGCGACAACCGCTGGTGCATTGTGGATCTCGTTGGCAAGCACGGCCGAGTGCGTACGATACCGATGCCCACATGGGTGGAAAGTGCGATCGACGCCTGGACGTCGGCCGCTGGGTTGACCGAGGGCCACGTGCTCCGGCCCGTGAACCGGGGGACCAGATTACCGGGGAGCGCCTGACGGAGAAGGTCGTGTGGCAACTGCTTCAACCGTACGCGGTGGCCGCGGGAGTCCCCGGAATCGCACCTCACGATCTGCGTCGCAGTTGCGCGAAAATGTGCCGGGCCGCCGGCGGGGAACTCGAACAGATCCAGCTGCTTTTGGGGCACGCCTCCGTCCAGACGACTGAGCGATACCTCGGGACGAAACAGGATCTCGTGAATGCACCGAACGACGGAATCAAGCTGAGAGTGGCGCTGTAGTCACCGGGCCGTGCGCGATCTCATCTGACGGTACAATCCTTCCATGAAGGCTCTGATCATAAAACCGGAACCAATGCGGAAGATTCTGGATGGCTCAAAGAGGATGGGACTCCTTCGGCGCCGCACAGGTGTTGCAGTGGCTGTTTACCGGGGGACTGTTGGATTATGGCCGGTTGCCGGTGCTGACCGTACTGGCGCTCTCGGGCGCCGCTCTTTACGTGTGGAATCGGCGTAAGGATCTGCCCGTCAGCCCGGCTCATGCGTTCGTGTTGTGGGGTGCGCTCTTCTGGACGCTGGTGTTTTTCGGCCGGCCGTTCTGGGGATCGCTGCTGACCATGCTGGGTGTTTCGGACGACATGCACTTGCACCGCGTGATCGGCGGTGTGCAGATCTTTCTTGTGCTGCTGGCCGCCATCGCGCTGAACGCACTGTGGGACGAGCTGGCCCGGCGCTGGCATTATGCCGCCGCGGCGGTTGCCACTGTTTTACTGCTCTACCCAGTCGTGCAGGAACGCGCACTCAATCTGTCGAACGATGCGGCCTGGGGCGGGAATAACCTGGCCGCATATGCGGCCGAGCGGCAATCGCTCGAGACCACTCTCGCCACCGTCCAACAACGCGGCGGGCGTGGGTATGCCGGGCTGCCCGCGCGGTGGGGCGGCACGTTCAAAGTTGGCTACGTACCGTTCTACGCTTTCTTCAGCACCTCCAGCCTGCCGGCGGTTTCCTTTCTCTACCATTCGATGGCGCTCACCTCCGATATCATGGTGCGTTTCAACGAGTGGAACGCCGGCCATTACCGGCTCTTCAATGTCCACACGGTGGTGGCGCCGGTGGGCCCGAATCCGATGATCCCGCCTTTCCTCGCGCCGATTGGCCAGAACGGCCGGTTCCGGATCTTCGCGGCGCCCGGCGATTCATACTTCGATCTGGTGGATGTAGTGGCCTCGGTCAAAACCACCCGCAATAATTTCTACGACGTCAACGACCGCTGGCTGCAGAGCGACTGGGAGAGACGCGCTCACCTGCTGCTCGACGGGTGGGGCGATTCCTCGCCGCCGATGGCGCGGCTGGCTGCCGACGATGCGCTTTCGCAAGTGCCCGTGCTGCCCTCTGCCGGAGAAGTGCGCGGCGAGCGGCGCGATGGCGAGGTGTATCGAGCCAGCCTGGAAGCCGTCCGTGCCTGCTTTGCGCTCTTCAAAATGACGTGGCACCCCAACTGGAAAGCCTGGGTGGATGGCCAGCCCCGGAACACCGTGATGCTCTCGCCCGGGTTCGTGGGCGTTCCGCTGGGGCCCGGGCATCACTCCATCGTCATGCGGTATCAGCCGGAGGGCTGGAAAGCCGTACTGGGATTTGCCGGGCTGCTGGCGGTGATACTGCTGATGGCGACCGAGCGGCGAGGCTGGCCGGCGCGGGTGGAAAGCTGGGAGCCCGGCTGGACATTGCCGGCAGTCGCGCGCCGCCGCCTTCTGATTGCCGGCGGCCTGGTTGTGCTGGCGCTGCCGGTGTGCATCCCGCTGTTCACCGGCACGGTGCTATGGGGGCACGATGCCTTCGAATACTCTCCGCGCCTGGTGGAACTTCACCAGAACATCACCCACGGTGTGCTCGTGCCGCGCTGGGCGCCCGACCTGGGCTGCGGCGCCGGCCAGCCGCTCTTCCTGTTCCACCCGCCCATGATCTACTACTTTGGCGAACTGTGGCGCCTGCTCGGGTTGGATTTCGTCACCGCCATGAACCTGGCCTGTGTTGTGGTGGTGCTTCTTTCGTCGGCGGCCATGTTCCTGCTGGCGCGCCTGTACTTCGGCGACGCGGGCGGCTGGCTGGGCGCCGCTGCCTATCTATATGTGCCCTATTTCGCGGTGGATCTATATGTGCGCTCGTCCATGGAAGAGTTTTCCGCCTTCCCGTTTTTTGCTCTGGCCCTGTTCGGTTTCGGCGCTTATGCCAGGCACCGCCGGCTCGGTTATTGGCTGACGGGCGCGGCCGCGTATGCCGGCGTGCTGTGTTGCCACTTCATGGCCGCACTGCTGTTTACGCCCTTGCTGCTGGGGTTCCTCGCGTTGACGGCGTGGATGGAGAAATCGGGAACCGTGCTGTGGAGGCAGGCTTGCGGCTTTCTGCTGGGCCTCGGGTTGAGCGCCGTTATCTGGCTGCCGGCGCTGGCGTCCCGGCAGTATACGGCCATCCAGCGCGCCATCCAGGGGCCCTTCCTGTACTCCAATCATTTCGTGTATCTGCACCAGTTGTTCTATTCGCCCTGGGGCTACGGGCAGTCGGTCCCCGGGCCCGACGACGGCATGTCCTTCGCACTGGGATGGAGCCATCTTCTCCTGATCGTGCTGGTGTGGATCTGGATCGCGCGATATCCCACGCAGGTGGACCGGCGCCTGTTCCGGTTCTTCGGCAACGCCGCTGTATTGTTATGCATTCTGATGCTGCAGGACGCGCTGTGGATCTGGCAGCAGGTGCCGCTTCTGCAATATGTCAATCTGCCCTGGAGGCTGCTCGGGCCGGTGGCCCTTTGCCTGGCCATGTTGATCGCGCCGCTGGGACAACTGCTGGACTCGCTGCCGCGCTGGCGCAACCTCGGAATGGCGGCGGCCATGGCCCTGCTCATCGTGCCCAATCTCTCGCACATGCATGCCGGCAGGGTGGCCGATGTGGATCTCAGTTTCTGGACGCCCGGTGAACTTGCCCTGCGGGGATTCGAAACCACCACCATGTCGGAAGTGACCCCGCGCTGGATGCCTAACGTGGACGCCTATACGCCGGCAGCGGCCAGAGTCATTTCGGGCAACGCGGAAATCGGGCAGTTGCGGCGCACGCCCTTCTACTGGTCCAGCCCGGTGAATGCCCGGGTTGCCAGCACCATGGAGATGCAGACTGCCTGGTTCCCCGGCTGGGAAGTTCGCGTGGATGGACAACCCGTCTCCGCCGGCCCCGGCACACCCAGCGGATTGATTACCTTTCTGGTTCCCGCCGGAGAGCATTTCGTGGAAGTGGAGTATGGGCGGACGCCGACGGAGAAAGCAGCGGCGGGCATCAGCATCGCCTCGCTGATGGTGGCCATCATGCTGGCCATCCGTGCGAAAGCGCAACGGCCAGCCGGGGAACCGGCGGCGCAGGCGACCACGGCTCAGTCTTGAGGGGTCCTCGAGGCGCCAGGCGCGCGGGCACCATCGCCGGGCTCCATCGCCGGGCTCCACCCTGCCGCTCCGGGAACTGTCGATGCCTTTGGTCGAGCGCGAGCGTTAAACCATCACGTCAAAACACGTCGTTGGCCGCCAGCCAGACCCCGTGGGAGCCGAGCGAGTTCGTGCAGGTAAAGCCATACGAGAAGCCCAGACCTTTGGTACCGCCGCTATATGACGTCGTTAGTGTGGTGCTGTTGGAGGCTAAGTCATAGAACTCATCCGTGCCCTGGCTGCTGAATGACGGCTGGTCGGTGGAATCGTAGACGAAAAACACGAGCTTTTTGCCATCGTACAGGGTTCCGCTGTTGTTGCAATGCGGCACGGTAATACTCAGGCCCGCCGGCGGATTGTCCAGTACGTAGTATGTGTTCTTGTCGGTGTCTGAGATAACAGTCGTGCTGGTAATCGTCGTGGTTTGAGTGGGGAACACGTTCGACAGCGGACCGGTCTCGCCGGCAGGGCCGGTCGCTCCGGTCGCTCCAGCCGGGCCAAAATAGCCTGTCGCGCCCGTCGGCCCTTGTGCGCCAGTCGCGCCCGTCGGCCCATGTGCGCCAGTCGCGCCAGCCGGCCCCGCCAACGTCGAAGCCGCGCCCGTGGGGCCGGCAGGTCCGGTCGGTCCGGCCGGTCCAGTCGCGCCGACTGGTCCAGTCGCGCCGGCCGGTCCGGTATTGGCCAGCACAATGGTCAACGTGGCCGGATGGCTGGTGTTCAGATTCCTGATGCTGTCGAACTGCACGCTGGTGCCCGAGGCTGCAAGAATCATGAAACCGTTGTTCGAACCCGCTGTCGCCAGCCAGCCCTGCACCGCCGCGGTGGCATCCAACGAGAGGAACGTATTCGCCGTGCTCACCGGCAAAGACGTCGCCACCACGGTGCCGGGCGAAATAGTCGAATTGCCGTTCACCGTGGCCTCATTCCAGGACGTGGAAGCGCTGACGGTATCGACATTGACTGTGCCCGCCGCGCCGACATAATCCAGAAAGAGGGTGAGCGTAGCCTGCTGCACCTGGCTCGCGGTGGCGATCGCCGAAAGCGCGGTCAGATCGAACTGAACCAGACCCACGCTCGACGAGCTCCCCACCGTGATCGTGGTCGCCGTCCCGTAATTGGTGCCGTTGCCGGGCACATAAAAAGCGTCCTGCGAAGGATACAACGTCTGCGCCCATCCCGCCAGCGGCGCCAGCGCCAGTACACCCAGAGCCAGAGCAATGCGGTTCCTCATACTTCTCCTCGTTAACCTGCCGTTAATTTCAACTCCTGCATCGGTTCGCACCCTAATTGCTGTAAACGTTAAAAAACAAATCGAAAGTATTGCAACTCGCCAGTTGAATATGAAAGGTGAACGTCACCGTCCCGCCTGGCGCCACGCTGCTGGAACTGACCGACTGCGACAGCAGAATGTTGCCCCGAGTGAGCGTGTCAATCCCGGCGTACGGATTGGTCAGCGTGACCGCGCTGGTATTCAGGAGCAGATCGGTGGCGGTCAACGTCCCGCCCGGGGTACAAGGCGGGTGGTCCGTGGACCCGCTCAACACCTCCTGGACAAGGCTGGAATCCACCTGCGGAATTTCAGGCATGGCCGTGACCGAGTCCGCCCCGGTAATGGTAATGGCCTAGGCGCCCGTACGCGGTGTGCCCAGGGCCGTGGTCGCATCGCAGAAATTGCCGCCGATGACAAGGGTCTCCTGGCAGGTGAACCCGGGATTGACGTTTTGGACGAAGCCATCGGCCACCGCTGTGTCCACCGGCCGGTTGTTGTAGACCGCCAGCGCCAGGGTATAGGTGCCTGGTCCTAAAGTGTCCTGGAAATAAAGGTCGTCGCTGTTCCCGGTGGTCGGATCCTGCCCCACCTGGCTGCTGGTCCCGTTGGTCAGCGTAAGGACGTTGCCCTGGCCGTCGAAGAGGAAGGCCGTCGGTGCAAACCCGCCGGCCGAAAAAACGGTCGAGTTGACCGTTCCGCCGGCATAACTGTAGGTCTGGATAGTGATGGACTCCGAACTGTTCAATGTGAGGGTGAACAGCTCAACCTGATTATCCGTGGGCAAGGTTCCGGTGAAAGGCGTTTGGGCGGCGACGGGAGCGGCGGCCAGCACGAACAGGAACGCACCGGGAATCAGCCTCCACCGGCGGACTCTCCAGGGGGGGTGTGGCACTTTCGCGTAGGATACCATGTTCGACGCCCGCGCCGTTCGGCCGATCACCCCACGACGCCGGTGGAACGAACGCTTCGCTGCTGTTGGTTGAACCCGGGTGGCTAGTGCCCGGTCCTGATCAGGATCCTGATGTCCCGGAGCTCGTTTTCCAGATTCTCGCGCGCCTGGGATGGTTTCTGGCCCGGCGGGGGGGCCGGCACCATGGCCAGGCCACGCTGGACCGTATCGAGCGCCTTCTCCGCCTCGCCAACATTCGCATAGGCCATGGCGAGATAGGCCAGGGCCGTTGCTTCCCGGCCGTGCGATATTTCGTCGGCCTGCTGGGCGTACCGCAGCGCCCGCGGATAATCGCGCAAAGACATCACTGGCGTCACCATCAACGCGATGGATGCTTCGTCCAGGTACTGCGCCGTGGCGTTGGGGCGGTCGGCCAGGTTCTCCAAATCGTCGATACCGGCCTTTGCGAGTTTCCCGGCCTCGGCCATGCGGCCTTGTTTGGCCAGCATCCTGGCGACGAAAGCTTCGCAACTCGCGCGAATCATGCGGCTGGACGTCCTGGCGGGATCCACCGCCACCATGCCGTCATAAATCCGGATGGCGGTGAGGTAATCGTCAAGCGCCTCCTGCTTCTGCCTCAGCGCAAGATGGATATTCGCGCGCGTGATATAGAGGCCGGCCCGGGCCCCCGCCTTTGTGGCATTCTTCGGGTCGGCCGCGGCAAAACTATCGGCGATCTCGCGCGGACGTTCGAGGGCGCTGAGCGCTTCCTCGTATTGGCCCATTCTCGATGTTGACGGTGATGAGGCCGGCCGCGCCGGAGTCGATGAAGACGTACAGGGTCGCGGCGCCGAAATCGGTGACCGTGCCGGACCCCTGGATGGTGATGACGTCGGAGCCGAAGGTTCCGCTCGCGGTTGCGTTGAAGCTCATGTCGAATGACGTGCTGGGCGGCGACGATTGGGCGCGGGCGGCGGGTGCCACCAGCGTGGGGATGAAAAACACGGCGCAGAGTGCGGCGAACGTTCGGAACGACGGCATGGAAGTTCTCCTTCTGGCCCGCACTGCGTCATCGGCGAGGCGAACCCCTCATGCCTTCGCCGGGATCCTGAAAAAACACGGGTTCAGCAATGCCCGCGGACCTTCACCGCGTCGGCGAGCCCTGGCGAAGCTGCTCGCCCGCCTCCCGCGGCCTGCCCTCCATCAGGAGCGCCAGCGCGAGGTTGCGGTGGGCCAGCGCGTCGTCGGGGGCCACTTCGAGCACCTTCGTCCACCACGCGGTCGCCTCGGCGAAGCGCTTCTGCCGCTGGAAATACATGGCGCGGTCGAAAAGCTTGT
Organism: uncultured Solibacteraceae bacterium; assembly: GCA_964453955.1. Classification (GTDB taxonomy): domain Bacteria; phylum Acidobacteriota; class Terriglobia; order Bryobacterales; family Bryobacteraceae; genus CAWACP01. The sequence goes on from CAYVPZ010000085.1 coordinate 7,145, forward strand.
AATAATCGAGCGCGGGCCCGCCGAGCGCGCGCATGTCATTGTTGACAAATTCGGGAATATTGACGGCGCGGTTCGCGGCGGTGGTGTTTTCGATGAGAATGGGCGGGCTCGAATTGCCGTCGTCGTCGAGGTGGGTCAGATACATCTGCGTGTAAGGCGACCGCGCCTTGGAGGAAAACACCAGCCAGCGGCCATTGGGCGAGAAGCTGTGCCAGGAGTTCATCCGCGGGGTGTTCGCCGCAAGGCGCCGCGCCAGGCCGCCAACGGCCGGCACGATGTAGAGCTCGCTGTCGGGCCGCATCAGCAGCCCGTTGCGGCAGCGCACGAAGACGATCCAGCGGCCATCGGGAGAGACCTTGGGGAACGTATTGCTGAATCCGTTCGCCGACGCGCCGGCCACCGCTTCGGGCGTGCCGCCCCGGCCTTCGTTGAACGGGATGCGATAGAGGTCGTACCTGACCTGAAGCTCGTTGGGGTCGTTGGCGAAGGCCGCCAGCGGTACGCCCTGCGGATTGGGATCTCGCGCCGGCGCGCGCGCAAACACCAGGTACTTGCCATCGCTGCTCCACACAGCGTTGGTCTGGACGTAGCGCGGGTCGTCGGCGCCGGGAAGCGGTTGCAGGATGCCCGTGGCGCGGCTGTACCAGGCGAGCATCCCGCGCGCGGGATAGAAGACCTGCAGAAACCGGTAGTCCTGGAAGTTGGCGACGTAGTAATTGCTCGCCGATTTCGAAGGGGGATCGGGTGAGTCGATGGTGGTGATCACGAACTCGCCATGCGGGGAGACCTGCGACATGAAGCCGATGCGCAGCGCACCCTTGAGCTTCCCTTGCGCGGTGCTCCACTGGATCAGGTTCTCGCGGCGGATGACCGTCTCGCGCCCGACCGGGGTGAGCGTGTAGAGGCCCCGGTTGTTCTGCAGGCCATCGAGGTCCATTCCGAGCGTGGAGCCGTCGGCGGAAAACGAGTGGCAGTTGGCGCAGACGGGCAGGCCGTCCAGCAGCAGGCGGCTGCGCGGTTCGGCGATGTTGCGAATCCGCCACGCAATCAGCCGCACGGCCTCGCTGGCGATCGGCTTGATGACCCCGGTCTGGGTTTCCGTGGGCATCAGCGGCACGTCGCGATAGAAGATGGGCGCGCCCACCGGATCGGGCGCCGTGCGGATGGCCACGCTCCCGCGCGAGACCGGTTGCCCGCCGGCCAGACCCGTGAACGTCACGGTGGCGGCGGTGTGCTTCCCGATGGCCTGCCAGGTGGCCGCGTCGGGGATCCAGGTGCGGAAGGCCGGGACGGTGGGTAACTTGTTGGTGGGCGCGATGCAGTCGGGATCGACGGGTCCCACGCGCAGGCGCGCGCCTTTGGCGGTGACGCGCAAGCGGGGAGAGCCATCGTGGAAAGAGATGGCCACGCGCCAGGTGGTGGCCGTCTTTGCGCCATCGCGCCAGAGGAACGTGGGTGCGGTAATCTCCGGCGGGAACATCGCGCCCGGCGCCGGATACTCGACGTGAATGGGCGCGAGGGCGCCGCTCGCGAGAAGAACGGCCAGCAGCACACCTTTATTATCGGGCTTGTGTTGCTATGCCGGCGGCCTGAAGCCACGAATTGGGGCCGCCGATGAACACGGATGAACGCGGATAAGACAGTTCTTTTTAAATCGGCGTTGATCTGCGTTCATCGGCGGCCAGCCATGTCGCTCCGGCGCCTCTTCAGGCAATCGACTGAACGATGCCGCCTTCGGCGCGCACGGCCGCTCCGTTGATGATGGAAGCCAGCGGGCTGCACACAAAGGCGACCACCGCCGCCACCTCCTCCGGCCTGGCGAACCGCTGGAGCAGGGAACTCGGGCGGCCCTTCTCAAAAAACTCCTGCTCCATGGTGCGCCGGTCGACGCCCCTTCCCGCGGCCAGCCGGTCCACGAATTCGATGACCCCCTCGGACTCCGTCGGCCCCGGAAGCACCGAGTTCACGGTGACCGCCGTTCCCTTCGTGGTTTCGGCCAGGCCGCGCGCGATTGCGAGCTGCGCGGTCTTGGTCATGCCGTAGTGAATCATCTCCACGGGGATTTGCAGGGCCGACTCGCTGGAGATGAAGACGATCCGCCCCCAGTTGGTTTGCTTCATCGGGCCAATGTAGTGGCGGCTCAGGCGGACTCCGCTCATCACGTTCACCTCGAAGAAGCGCTGCCAGTCGTCGTCCGAAATCTCCTCGAAGGGCTTCGGCTCGAAGATGCCGGCATTATTCACCAGGATGTCCACGGCGGGGAACCGCGAGGTTATCGCGCTTGCCCCGGCTGCGGTGCCCACATCCGCCGCGATTCCGTCCGCCGCGCCGCTGGCGCGAATCGCTTTATCGACTCGCTCCTGGGTGCGGCCATTCACGATGACCGCCGCGCCCTCCTTCGCAAGCGCGGTGGCGATGGCCAGGCCGATGCCGGCGGTGGATCCGGTCACCAGCGCGCTCTTGCCTTCCAATTGCAGGTTCATACCCGTTTAGATGCCAGCATATGCTTCAGGGCCGCGCGCAATTCCGGATAGCGGAACTGGAATCCCGCCACTTCAGCCGCCCGTGGCAGCACGCGCTGGCTGCCCGTCACCACCTCCTCCATCTCGCCATACAGCAGACGCAGCGCGAACACGGGCACCGGAAACAGGGCCGGCCGGTGGAGCGCCGCGGCGAGATCGCGGGTGAATTCCGCGTTGGTAACCGGATCTGGCGCGGTCCCGTTGAGCGCCCCCTGGACGCTCGCCTCTTCCACCGCGAAGGCGAACAGATCGGCCAGATCGTCAGCGTGGATCCACGACATCCATTGCCGTCCGGACGCCACCCGGCCGCCCGCGCCCATGCGAAAGATGGGCAGCAGCTTGCCCAGCGTGCCGCCTTCCGGACCGAGCACGATGCCGGTCCGAACCTTCACCACGCGGATGCCCAGCCCGGCCGCTTCATCGGCGGCGCTTTCCCATCCGCGGGTCACCTCGGCAAGAAAACCGTTGCCGGGCGTGGACGATTCCGTGAGAATCTCGTCGCCGCGCGAGCCGTAGATGCCGATGGCCGAACCGCTCACCAGAACGGCGGGCTTCCGATCGAGGCCGCTCATCGCTTGCACCAGATTGCGCGTGCCCTCTACGCGGCTGTCGCGAATGCGCCGTTTCACTTCGGCGGTCCAGCGTTGCGCCACCGGCTCGCCCGCCAGATGGACCACCGCGTCCGCGCCCTCCATCGATTCCGCGGCGCACCCCCGCTTCAACAGCACGCACTCATGCCCGCGCGCGCGCAGCCGCGGCGCCAGCCTGCCGCCGATGAATCCCGTCGCGCCCGTCAGTGCGATTCGCATAATCCGGCCGCTCCTGCCACACCCTTTAGAATAGGAGGAAGCGATGCGCGCCTGGAACCGGGCAAAACTCCTCTTCGGCTACCTGCGCGGCAGCACCCGCCTGCGCGGCCTGCCAGTGGAGTATATCGTCGAGACCACCGCGAAATGCAATCTGTATTGCCCCATGTGCCCGCGCGAAACGCACAAGCAGCCGAAGGAGGACATGACCGACGAGATCTTTACCCGCCTGGTCCGCGAATCGGGCCGCAGCGCCGAGCACATGATGCTCATCGGCCTCGGCGAACCGCTGCTCGACCCGAAGATCTTCGACCGTATCGAGTACTGCGAGCACCACCGCATTTCCACGCTGCTCTCCACCAACGGCACGCTGCTCGATGAAGAAATTACCGACCGGTTGCTGACCGGTCCTCTCGCGCACATCACACTCAGCTTTGACGGGTCCACGAAAGAGTCCTTCGAGTACTATCGCAAGGGCGCACGGTTCGATAAGGTCCGCGACAACTTCGTTCGCTTCGCTCGCCGGAAGCAAGAGCGCAAGGCGCGCGTGCAGGTGGTGGTGCAGATGGTCCGCATGGAGCGCAACGCGAATGAGGTGGACGATTTCGTTCGCTTTTGGAGCGCAGTGCCCGGCGTCGACCAGGTGCGCATCAAAGAAGATGAAACCAATCTGCTGCAGCCCGAAGCCGGCCATGAGGCATCCGACTGGAAGCATCCCTGCCATTACCTCTGGCGTGGCCCTGCGTACGTGAAGCACAACGGCGATGTTTACCCGTGCTGCCAGAGCTACATGTTGGATGGCTCGCCCATCGGCAACATTGGTTCACAGCCGCTCGAAGAAATCTGGAACGGCGCTCCCATGCAGCATCTGCGCAGGATGCACGTAGCTGGGCGCGCCGGCGAAATCGACATGTGCGCGCGATGTTGCACCACCATTCCACATCCGCTGCTGGTGACCGGCAGCTTACTGCTGCATGGACGCACGGTGCGGCACTTGCTGCCATGGATCGAGCGCCTCACCTATCTGGCCCATCTGCCGAAGGCGCTGCT
>CAYVPZ010000086.1:0-11399 GCA_964453955.1 uncultured Solibacteraceae bacterium
GGAATCGAGCTGGCCCTGGCAGATCACCATGCCGCCGGAATGCTGGCCGAGGTGGCGCGGTAAATCCTGAATGCTCGCGTATAATTCGAGGAATTTCGAAACCAGCGGATCGTCGGGCGAAAAGCCGGCGGCGCGGAACTGGCGCGCGGCGGTCTCGGCCGGGTCGTTCCATTCCCACGTGGAGATCATGGTGGAGAGGCGGCCGAGCGACTCCTCGTTGAACCCCAGCACCTTGCCGATGTCGCGCACGGCCGAGCGCCCGCGATAGGTGATGACGTTGGCGGTCATGGCCGCGCCCAGACGGCCGTAGCGCTGATACACGTACTGAATTACCTGCTCGCGCTTGTCGCCGCTGGGCAGGTCGAGATCGATGTCCGGCCACTCGCCGCGCTCTTCCGAGAGGAAGCGCTCGAAGAGCAGATCCATGGCCACCGGGTCCACCGCCGTGATGCCCAGCGCGTAACAGACCGCGCTGTTGGCGGCCGAGCCGCGCCCCTGCGCCAGAATGTCGTTGCGGCGGCAGAATTCGACGATGTCCCAGACGATGAGAAAGTAGCCCGCCAGATTGAGCTTCGTAATCAGCGCCAGCTCGCGCTCGATCTGCCTGCGCGCGCGCTCGTGATATGGCCGGAAGCGATTGCGCGCGCCCTCGTCCACGCGCTTTTCGAGAAATGAGTTCATGGTTTCGCCGCCGGGCACAGGATATTTCGGAAATTCGTAGCCGAGATCGGCGAGAGTAAAATTGAGCCGCGCGGACAGCTCGCGCGTGTTGGCGATGGCCTCGGGCAGGTCGGCAAACAGGCGGGCCATCTCACGGGCGTCCTTGAGGTGGCGCTCGGAGTTGCGTGCCAGCAGACGGCCGGCCTCGGCGATCTTCACTTTGTGGCGCACCGAGGTGAGCGCATCCTGCACCTCGCGCGCGCGCGGCGTCGAGTGCGAGACGCCATTGGTGGCCACCAGTGGGAGGCCGTGCGCGCGGGCGATGTCCACCACGGCCTGATTGCGCGCTTCCTCGGCGCGGTCGTAGTGGCGCTGCAGTTCGGCATAAATATTGTTGCGGCCGAAGATGCGCAGCAGACGGTCCATGCAGCCGGGGGTGAAATCGAGCGGGCCGTCGTCGCCGCCGGTGAGCAGGACCAGGCCTTCGGCGAACTCGGCGAAATCTTCGGCGGTGGCCGCGCCTTCCCCCTTGGGGGCGCGCAGCTTCATGCGCGTGATCAGGCGGCAGAGGTTCCGGTAGCCGGTGCGATTTTCCGCCAGCAGCGGATAGCGATGGCCATCGGCGCCGGTGATCTCCGCGCCGATATGCGCGCGAATTTCGGCTTTCTTCGCCGCCTGATGAAAACGTACCGCGCCGGAAATGTTGTCGTGGTCGAGCAGGGCCATGGCCGGCATCCGCAGTTCGGCCGCTCGCGCGGCCAGCTCTTCGGGCAGCGAGGCGGCTTCCAGAAAGCTGAAGGCGGAGCGGGCGTGGAGTTCGACGTAATCAGTCATACGCCCCCTCTACGTGCCAGCAGCCGCCGGGCTCAGAGTAGATTCGATACAGCGCGCCGTCGTTCAGCGCCACGTCCCACTCGTCGCGATTCCACGGCGCGAGCGTCCACCATTCGCCGGAGGTGCGCCACGGGCCGGCGGCGCTCACGATGCGGCCGTAGATGCCAGGGGCGGTGAGGCGCGCGGGACGCTCACCGTGCAGTTCCACCTTTGCCGGGAGCGGTGGGTGGAAATAGCGAAATGCAATATGTGGAGCAGGCTTCAGCCTGCCAGCAAACGCGGCTGGCGCCGCGTGTCCCCCCACCAGCCGGAACGGCGCCGGGCGGTGCGTATCCAGCAACTCCGGCACGCCCACGTTCTCTTCTCCCACCAGGCCGCGAATGCGCGCCAGCGTCAGCTCCAGCTTGTCCGGCGCGGGCGCCTGCGGGACGAACAGACCGTGCTGCACGCGCCGCGGCTCCACCGGGTTCAGGGCCACGGCCACCGCGGTCATGGCCGCCTGCGGCGGATGCGCCTCCAGGTCCATCTGCAGCAGCTTCAGCAGAGCCCGGCCGTCGCGCATGGGCACGGGCAGGCGCAGCGTGCGCACGTACTCGCTGCGGTCGTCGAGCGTGAGCGTCACGCGAATTTCGTTGGCGGCCAGGCCGTGCGCGGTCAGCCGGTCGCACTGGCCGTTCAGAATGCGCGCCAGCAGGAACAGCAGCGGCTCCAGCAGCTCGATGGGGTGGTCCAGCGCAATGCGGTCCGCATATATTTCCGGCGGCTTGCGGATCTGCAGCGGCCGGCGGATGGCCCCCCGCGCGAGGCGTTGCAGCGCCAGCGCCCGCTCACCCATGCGGCTGGCCAGCCCGTTTTCGGGAAGCGCGGCGAGATCGCCCAGCGTGCGAATGCCCCACGCCGCGAAGGTGCCGAGCAGATCCGGCTCGATGGGCAGGCTCTCCAGGACGAGTTCGGCCAGCCCGCCCGCCGCGTCCCGAATGATGGTGATGCCCGGAAAATTCCGCGCGGCCAGGAACGCGGCATCGGGGACGGCGGCCAGCGCGACATTGGCTCGCCGGCCCGACTGTTCCCATATCGCGCGCGCGATCTGCTCCGGCCCGCCCAGCAGACGCTCCACGCGGCCCGCGTCGAAGATGGCGGTGTCCGGCGATGCGAGCTCGCACCAGGGTGAGAACCGCGCCGCCAGCGCCGCCGCGCTTTCATGATATACGCAGCAGAACATCGATATTCGTCCGGCCCCGTCCCACCGGCTTGCGCGGCGTCACGCCAATTTCCATGCCGCGGAACAGCTCGAACCCCGGCGCTCCCCTCCAGTGCGCGGCGTCGCGTTCCAGACCCAGCAGCAGCGCCGCGCAGGAGCGGGCCAGCGCGTTCTTCTCCACCAGCGCCAGCACCGTGGGCGTGTTCTCGATGGCCCGGCGGAAGCGATACCAGTACGAGATGGGAATGCGATTCGCCGCCCGCTCGGAAATGCGCGCCAGATCGAACAGCACCACGCCAAACCCGCCCGCGTGCAGGATGGCGTCGGCCGCTTTGAAGGCGTGCTCGGCGTTGCCGCCGCAGCGGACCCATATCAGTTGCGACAGGACCGTGCCCGCCTGCGCGGCCGAGACGGGATCAAAAGCGTCCGAGGTGTCGATGTGGCAGCAGATCTCGCCCCGCGCGGTGGCGGCCGCCAGCAGAGTGTTGGCCAGCGTGGTCCGCCCCGACGATTCCGGGCCGACGATCTCGGTGATGGCGCCGCGCGGGAAACCTCCGGTGAGCGCGTCGAGGCCGGGGATTCCCGACGCCAGCGTCTCGCGCGGAGACACTTCGAGTGTGGCGGTGATAGCGGCAAGCGGGTTCATGCACTTCGCCTTTTGTTCGCCTTGTAAGATTGTGCGCCTGGGGCGGGGGGAAAGTCAATGGGAAGGCACCGATGGCGCGGGAGGCTATTTCGGGTGAGGGACAACGTCAATCAGGTAGTAAACATCGTCTCGAATCTGAAAATAGAAACGCCAGTCTTTGTTGACGCGCGCTTGCCACAAGTTTGTCGCAGTCCTTCTGGACGCGTTTGGGCGCGCTATCGAAGCTGCGCCGAAAGCGCGCCGAGTAGATCCGTATCATCCTCTCGCGCGCTTGGTCGTCTTGCTCTTGCCCTTTCCGGCATGGCCGCGGAGAGATTTCATCATAGCTTCGTGAGTCTCAAAAGGACCATAAACCCGGCCGGCTTCGATGTCGGCCAGCCCTTCGGCGAGCCGGGCATCGATGACGCGGCGCTGTTCAGGCGTGTACTCGTCGTCCGCGTTGGTGAAACGGGAGCGGTCGATAACCAGCTTCGGCGTGATGATGATCCTGCCGCGCTGAAAAGCGAAATTCACCAGGTCCCCCTTGGAGAGCCCGGCCTTGCGGCGCACGCTGGTGGGGATGGTTACCTGACCTTTGTGCTGGATCCTGGCAGTAGTGTTCATGAGCGTGATTCCGGAAGTCAGGATTCCCGACCTCTGCCGGTAGCATAGCAGACCACCCTTCACTCGTATCTCAGCGCCTCCATCGGGTCCAGCTTCGACGCCCGGCGCGCGGGCAGGAAACTCGCCAGCGCCGCCACCCCCGCCAGCAGCGCCGCGGCAGCACCCAGCGTCAGCGGATCGTGCGGCTTCAACCCGAACAGCAGCGACGTCGCGCCGCGCGTCACCACCAGCGACAACCCCGTCCCCGCCGCCACCCCAATCGCCAGCAGCCAAATCGCCTCCTTCATCACCATGCCCACCACCTGCCCGCGGCCCGCGCCCAGCGCCAGGCGGATGCCGATCTCGTTCCGCCGCCGCGCCACCACGTACGAAATCACCCCGTACAATCCCACCATGGTCAGCACCGCGGCCAGCACGCCGAAAAAGCCGGAGAGCATGGCCATCAGCCGCTCGCGCACCATCCCATCGCGAATGTTCCCCTGGAAATCCGTGAACTGCAGGATCACCTCCGGATGATGCGCGGCAATCCGATGCCTCACCGCGGCCGCTACCGCCGGCGATCCCTCGCTGGACCAGATCATCATCGCGGTCCACGGCCCCTGGGCCGGAAACTGCGCCGCCGGCGCGAAGGTCATGGGTAACATCTTGCTGCGCACTGAGTCGTAGCGGGTGTCCGGAATTACGCCCACAATCTGGTACTCGGTGGCTGGATAATTCGGCTCCTCCACCGTGCGCAGTGTCCGGCCCAGCGGACTGGCGCTGCCCAGGAACCGGCGGACGAAAGCCTGGTTCACCACCGCCACCCGCTGCGATGTTGACGTATCGTTCTGGCTGAATCCGCGGCCGGTAAGCAGCGAAATGTTCATGGTGTGGAAATATCCCGGGCTCACCCATGTGAACTGCGACCCCCCTTCCACCGGCCCCACGTGCACATGATGGCCCCAGCTTCCGCCGATCAGCGGGACCATCGTGGTGGTGGCGGCGTCGGCAATCCCCGGCGTCGAGCGCACGTCATCGAGGAGCTCGCGCTTGAACTGCTCATTGCGCTCCGGTGGCACGCGCGAAAACGGGTAGCCCACGAAAGCCACGGTGATGCCGCCCTCGCGCATGCCCGGGTCCAGCGTGATCAGGTTGCGGAAGCTGCGCACGAACAGCAGCGCGCCCACCAGCAACACCAGGCAGACCGCAATCTGCACGGCCACCATGAAGCGCCGCAGGGTGAAGCGCTCGCGGCCGGCGGTCAATCCACGGCCGCCCGCTTTCATGGCGGATACCGGCTCGGCGCGGGTGGCGCGCATCGCCGGCAAGGCTCCAAAGACGACACAGGTGAGCGCCGCAACGGCCGCCGCGAACAGCAGCACGCGCCAGTCGGTGTCGATCGGCAGGTTCACTTTGTTGGTTTGCGTGGACAGCGACCACACCAGAACGCGGCTCAGCGCCTGTGCGAGGCCGATCCCCAGCACCGCGCCGATCGCCGCCAGCAGGGCGCTCTCGGCCAGCATCTGCCGCAGCAGACGGCCGCGCGACGCCCCCAGCGCCAGACGAACCGCTACCTCCCGCGCACGCGCACTCGAACGCGCCAGAATCAGATTGGCCAGGTTCACGCAGGCAATCAGCAGAATCAAACCGGTGATCCCCAGCAGCAGCCACAACGAGGAATCGTACGTGGTTCGCAGCGCGCTCACGCCGTTTCCGGCCGGATACGCGGCCAGACGAAGCCGCTTGTACCGGGCCGTTTCCTCGGGCGAGTAGCCGGCGATCGCCGTCGCCTCGAACAGGCCCGGGCTGATCGCGTCAAGGTGCGCCGATGCGCGTTCCATGGTCCAGCCGGGCCGCAGCCGCCCCATCACCGCCACGTCGAAAACGTCGCGCCGCAGCGGCTCGTTCGGCTGGCAGAAGGGGATCGCGATGTCGAAATGGTCGCCCACAATCATGCCCAGGAACTCCGGCGGCGTCACCCCAACCACGGTGGTCAATTGGCCGTCCACCTTCAGCTTCGTGTCGGCGCCGATCCCGCGTCCGCCCATCTCGCGCTGCCAGTATGCGTAGCTGACTACCACGTTCGCGCCCGGACAGGCGCCTTCGTCTTCCGGCGTCAGCAGCCGACCGCGCCACGACTGCACTCCCAGCACGCGGAAGAAATCGCCGCTCACCCAGAGTCCGCCGACGGGCCGCATTTCGGTGCCCTCGCCCACCATATCCCCGTTCACGGTCCACGAAAAGACGCCGGAGAACGCCTTCTGTTGCGTTTTGATCTCCCGCCAGAGCGGGCGCGTCAGTTGGCCGTACTGCTGGTTGAGGCCCATCCCCTGATTTCCGCCGCGAATCCGCACTTCCGCCAGTTCGCCGGGCTCCCGGACCGGCAGGCTGCGCAGCCGCACGGCGTCCAGCAGTTGAAAAATGGCTGTATTGGCGCCAATGCCCAGCGCCAGCGAAAGGATGGCCACGGTGGCGAAGCTGGGGCTCAGCCGCAACAGTCGCAGTCCGTAGCGCAGATCCTGCCAGAGGCTCTCCATCCAGCCGATGGTGTTCATGCGGTAAATCTCCTCTCGAACCAGTGTGGGGTTGCCGAATTTGCGGCGGGCCGCTGCGGCCGCGTCGGCAGGCGTCATGCCGCGGGCGATGTTCTCGGCGGTCTCCATGTCGAGGTAGGCCTCGATTTCCCGTGCCCGCTCCCGGTCCCACCACGCGCGCCGCAGATACTTCTTCCAGTGCATGAGCGTATCGCCAGAACATCTAGTGGAGAACGGCAGCAGACCTGCATGAAGCTGTAGCGGGCTGGCTTCCGCACTCCACTCGATGTTCTACCTGAGATGATACGAAGGAACCGCTCGGAAGTTCCGAGTTTTTTTCGGGGGAGACCGGCGGGAGCCGGTCAGGCCTTGCCGCGGCGGGCCAGCAGCAGCATAATGGCCCCGAAAGCCAGCATCGCCAGGCCGCACCACAGGTTCACCCGGGGCGACGCCAGCGGCGGGCCCTGCGTGATCACAAAGAACGCGATCAGAAGCATGACGCCCAGGATCACGAAGAACGAGCCGATCGGTACGCGAAGGTCATCCATGTGTGTTTACCAGAACCAGAGGTTGAAAAGAATGCAGGCGGTGCCCACAATGACGGCAAGCAGAATGGGCCGCTTGTACCAGGGAACGTTCCGCTCCACCGGGATCTTTGTATAGCCGTAAACCAGGTTCTCCAGTTCGGCCACCGGTTTCGGCTTGGTGATCACGCTCACCAGCACCGTGAAGACAAGGCACGACGTAAAAGCCAGGATGGCGATCCAGAAATTCTGCGCCATGGCCGACGGGAACGTGTGGATAGCGCCGAACCAGCCGCCGGCGCCTTCGGCCGCGGAAAAGCCGAGCGTCAGCGTGGCCACAATCTCGCCCACCACCAGCCCCGCGAAGGCGCCGTGTCCGGTGGTCCTGCGCCAGAACATCCCCAGCAGAAACGTGGCGAACAGCGGCGCGTTCACGAACCCGAAAACCAGTTGCAGGAAGTCCATGATGTTGTTGGATTGCGCCGCCCAGTACGCCGCACCGATGGAAAGCACCACGCCCACCACGGTGGTGATGCGGCCCACCTTGAAGTAATGCGCGTCCGAGGCGTCCTTCTTTATATAGCTCTGGTAGATATCGTAAGTGAACACCGTATTGAACGCCGTAACATTGCCCGCCATGCCCGACATGAAAGAAGCAAACAGCGCAGTAAGTCCCACGCCCAGCAGACCGGACGGATAAAACTGAGCCATCAGATTGGTAAGAACAAGGTTGTAATTGTACGTATTGCCCTTGGGCACCAGAATGCCGGGCACATTCATTTGATGGAGGGCGATGGCGGCAAGCCCGGGAGCGATCACCACCAGCGGCATCACCATCTTCGGGAAGGCGGCGATCAGCGGGGTCAGCCGCGAGGACGCCATCGAGTTAGCGGCCATGGCGCGCTGCACCACCAGGAAGTTACAGCACCAGTAACTGCACCCCAGCACCCAGCCCAGGCCGAACAGCATGCCAAACCACTCCACCCCCATCATGTTGGACGACGCGTGCCCCATGTATTTCCACGTGTGCGTCATCACGTCGGGATTGTGCGCGAAGGCGGGCTGCCCGGCCATCCAGGCGGTGGTCCGCGCGGTCACCCCGCTCCAGCCCCCGGCCTTCACCACCGCCATGATCGACAGCGGCGCGAAGCCCAGCACAATCAGGAAGAATTGCAGCACCTCATTGTAAATGGCGCTGGTAAGTCCGCCTAAGTAGGTGTACGCGAGAACGATGGCCGCCGAGAGCAGCACCGAGTTAGTGAAGCTCCAGCCCAGCACCAGTTGAAACAGCAGGCCCAGCGCGTACATCGAAATGCCCGAGGAGAAGATAGTCATCACCGCGAAGGTAATCGCGTTGAAGCCGCGCGTCTTCTCGTCGAAGCGCAATTTGAGATACTCGGGTGCGCTGCGCGCCCGGCTGCCGTAGTAGAACGGCATCATGAAGACGCCGAGGATGATCATCCCCGGTACGGCCCCCAGCCAGTAGAAGTTACAGGTGAGCATCCCATACTTGGCGCCCGAGGCCACCATGCCGATTACTTCCTGCGCGCCGAGGTTGGTGGCTATAAAGGCCAGACTGGTAACCCACACCGGGATGGAGTGTCCCGAGGTCAGAAACTCCACTCCGGTTTTGACCCGGCGTTTCACCAGCCAGCCGATGCCAAGAACGTAGAGGAAATACGTCGCGAGAATGATGTAATCGATTGCGCCTGGTTTCATTGGTTCACCGAGTTACCGCTGTCTTTCATCCCGGCAGCTTCCGCAGCCGCTCCGCCGCCGTTTCGGGAGTAATGTCCCGCTGCGGCATGCCCAGCATCTCAAAACCGGTCATAAATTTGCGCACCTTCGCCGAGCGCAGCAAGGGCGGGTAGTAATGCGCATGCAAATGCCATTCCGGATGATCGAGGCCATCCGTGGGGCTCTGATGGAACCCCATGGTGTACGGAAACGAGACATTGAAAAGCTGGTCGTACTTCGTCGTCAGCCTCTTCATGATGTCGGCCAGAGCGTCGCGCTCCGCCGAATCCAGCCGGTCCACGCTGCCCGTGTGGCGGCGGCTCACCAGCATCGTCTCAAACGGCCACACCGCCCAGAACGGTGCCAGCGCGGTGAAGCCCTCGTTTTCGCAAACGATGCGCTCTCCGCGGGCCCGCTCCACGGCCAGATAATCGCACAGCAAACAGCTTCCGCGCCCGGCCAGCCACTCCGTCTGTGCAATCCGCTCTTTGGCTACCTCGTTGGGAAGGTGCGCCGTCGCCCAGATCTGACAGTGCGGGTGCGGGTTGCTGGCGCCCATCATCTCGCCCCGGTTCTCGAAAATCTGCACGTAGCTGACGAACGGCAGAGACCCGATCTCGACGTACTGGCCGGCCCACACGTCCACCACCGCTCGCACCGCCGCGGCGTCCATGCGCGCGATGGTCAGATCGTGCCGCGGCGAGAAACAGACCACCCTGCAGATCCCGCGCTCGTTCTCCCACACCAGCAAATCCGCCTCGGAGCCGGCCTCGTCCGGCGTGTCCGGCAGGAGCGCCGCGTAGTCGTTGGTGAAGACGAACGTGCTCGCGTAGTTCGGATTGCGCGCTCCGCCGGCCCGCCCGTTTCCCGGGCACAGGTAGCACTGCGGGTCGTACTCGGCCGCCGCCGCGGGTTTATCCGCTTCCACCTGACCCTGCCACGGGCGCTCGGTGCGGTGCGGCGAAACCAGGACCCATTCGCGAGTCAGCGGGTTGAAGCGGCGATGAGGGTGCGTTGAAGGGGCCACGGATTGCGACGGGGCACGCCAGACTGCCAAGCCCTGACTTGAAGGGTACAGTCTACCACGCGTTTCGTCCGCAGGGATCCGACTATAGTATGAGCCCAGACGTGCGCGCGGGACGGCGGCTGAAATCACAGCTCCAGAACCATAAGCTCTTCGTCCACGAGGGTCTCCCCAACCGACAGCGCGCGCGGCTCTATCCCATATGTCCGAAAGCCCACACTCAGATACAAGCTCCGCGCCGCTTGTTGGCCGACGGTCACCGACAGCCAGACCGAGCGCGCTCCCGCCATGCTCCTCGCATCTCGCAGTGCCGCCTCCAGCAACGCCCGGCCCACGCCCTTTCCACGGAACGGCTCCGCAACAAACATACCCCAGATGGAGGCCCGGTGCCTGCGTTTCGCGCGCTGATCCCGGTAGAGCCCGATCATGCCGACCAATTCCGCATCGTCCCACGCGCCCAGCACCAGGTTCTCGCTCCCGCCCGAGCGCAGCCGTTCGGCATAAGCACTGACCGGCGTGAGCCTGTGCTCATCCGCCGACTCGACGAACGCCGCCGGCGCGGACTCCAGCGCACGCAGGCGCAGGTTCCAGAGCGCCTCCGCGTCGCCGCTGGTCAGTCGCCGGATCTCCATATCGATTCAGGATACGGCAGCCCCGAGCCAAATGTGGATATGATGGTTGTCGAAGCCGACATTTCTGTTGTGAGGAGCCGAGCATATGCGGAAGTTGCCGCTCCGGCAATCGCTGGGGATTATCGCGCGCGGATCGAGAAACTGGATCGCGGAGCGGCCCATCGTCGTCTCCTTCGAGGTCACCGATTCGTGCACCTGTGACTGCCGGCACTGCGACCACGGCGGCGCCAAGGACGATTCCCACAACCTCAAGCCGGCCGACTACCGGCGCTACATGGACGAGCTCCAGCCTTGCCTGGTGCAGATCTCCGGCGGAGAACCGCTCATGCGCGACGATCTGACGGATATCGCGCGCAACATCAAGGGCGGGTCGGTGTTGCCGTACATCATCCTCGTCTCCTCGTGGTCTTTGATGACCGAGGAGTACTACCTGGAGCTGCGCGACGCCGGCGTCGATCAGTTTTCGGTCAGCCTCGATTTTCCCGATCGCCGTCACGACGATTTCCGTTGCCTCCCCGGCCTCTACGACCGCCTGAACGACGTGGTGCCGCGTTGCGCCGCGCACGGTTACGACGACATCGTTCTCAACACCTGCATCACCAGCGCCAACCTGAAAGAGATCAACGGCGCCGCCGACCAGGCCCGCAAGTGGGGCGTGAACATCTGTTACAGCGCCTACTCGCCGCGGCGGACGGGCAATCGCGAATACTTTCCCGGCTCGCCCGAGCAACTGCGCGAGTTGCGCGAGCAATTCGAGCGCGTGGAGGCGCGGCGCGACCACTCCAACTTTATCGTGAGCGCGCCTTCGACGCTCGAAGCGACGCGCCGCTATTTCGAGACCGGCGGCGCGCCGGGTTGCAAGTCCGGGCTGCGTTTCCTGGTGGTCACCGCCGACGGCCAGTTGCAGCCCTGCTCCATGCAGTTCCACCGTTATCCGCTCGAGGAACAGACGCGCATGGTGCGGGAATTCACCAACTGCAACCAGTGCGACGAGTGTTACGTGGCCATCCGCTCGAACCTGGACA